>DASYVY010000499.1:0-2201 GCA_035936535.1 Thermomicrobiales bacterium
GGGTGAAACTGCTCTACATCGAGGGCGAACTGGATGATGCCGAGTACCGGCGGCAGCGTGCCGCGATCATCGAATCCCTAGCCGCCATCCCGGTTGACGACTTGCCGTCGACCGAAGCGGTCGGACGCCGCCTGGCGCAAATGCTTGCCGACCTGTCGCAAGCCTGGACACTGGCGACACCACCGGAACGGAACGCGATTGCGCGGGAGGTGTTCGCGGACGTGGTGATCACAAACAGAACGGCCGTAGCGGTGAAGCCACGACCGGAACTGGCGCCATTCTTTGCATCGCTGGAGTGTCAACCAGAGTCGTCGATAACGTCTGAGCGGAAGCGACGGGATTCGAACCCGCGATCTCAGCCTTGACAGGGCTGCATGTTAGGCCACTACACCACGCCTCCATAAGTGACGAGCCGAAGCGTACCATGGTGCTTCCTGGACCGTCAAGACTGGCCTGTCCCGCCTAGAATCCGGTGTCCGGCACGGCTTCGACCAATCGCTCGATAATGGCGTCCGCCGTCACGTCGTTTGCCTCCGCGTCAAAATTGAGCACGAGGCGGTGACGCAGCGCTGGAAGCGCGACCGATCGCACGTCGTCATAGGAGACGTTCATGCGCCCGGCCAGAAGCGCCCGGATCTTTGCCGCAAGCACGATAGCCTGCGCCCCCCGGGGGCTGGCGCCGTAGCGGACATATTGCCGGACCAGACCGGGGGCTCCCGCGTTTTCCGGGTGTGTGGCGAGCACCAGGCGGACGACGTAATCGACCACCGCGTGCGCGACCGGGACCTGCCTGGCGACCGACCCCATCTTCAGGATCGTCGCTGCCCCGACCGTGCGCTCGAGCTCCATGGCAATGTCACCGACCGTCCGCGCCACAATCTCCATCAACTCCTCGGAGCTAGGAAACGGAACGATCAGCTTGAAGAAAAATCGGTCAAGCTGCGCCTCGGGGAGGGGATAGGTTCCTTCCATCTCCACCGGGTTCTGCGTCGCCAGGACAAAGAAGGGTTGCGGAAGTGAATGCATGCGGTTGGCGACGGTAACGGTGCCTTCCTGCATCGCCTCCAGGAGCGCCGACTGCGTCTTTGGCGTGGCGCGGTTGATCTCGTCGGCAAGGACGATGTTGGCGAACACGGGTCCCGGCT
Organism: Thermomicrobiales bacterium; assembly: GCA_035936535.1. Taxonomy (GTDB): domain Bacteria; phylum Chloroflexota; class Chloroflexia; order Thermomicrobiales; family UBA6265; genus CADCWJ01. The sequence goes on from DASYVY010000499.1 coordinate 1,146, forward strand.
GGAAGGCGAACGAGCGCGTGCCCTGATCGCTCTCCTGCAGGATGTTGGTACCGGTGATATCCGCGGGCATCAGGTCGGGAGTGAACTGGACGCGGCTGAAACTCAGATCGAGTACGTCCGAGATGGTTCGCACCAGCATGGTCTTGCCGAGACCTGGGACGCCCTCCAGCAGCACATGGCCCCCGGCAAGGAGCGCGATCAGGACATCGCGAACGATCGGCCGCTGCCCAACCATGACGCGCCCGATCTGGCGCTCCATTCCCGTCACATGATCGCGAAAGGCTGCTGGGGAAATCTGCTCCTCGATCAGGGCGGCACTATCCGTCACTGCGGCATCATCCTTCGGGAGAGCGGTCGACCCTGCACGACCCTGCGGCGCCGTCGGGTCATCCTGATTGCGTCATCATAACGATAGCCCAGATCACCAGCAGCATCAGGTTGAACAGCCCTATGCCCGCCGCGATCAGGACGATCTGCACCTTGGGCGACGGCGGCCACAATCGCCAGTCGACCGGTTCAGGGGTGGACTCGTCGTCGGATGGAGACTGCTCGCTCACCGGTCACCTCCTCCCGCTCACCTCTCCCATGACCTGCGCAAGCCGGCGTGCCGGTTCGTCCCAGCCGAACAGACAGGCCCGCTCGATACGACAAGCGCCGTCACCGGCGTGCCGCCCGGCAACATGGGATGCGATTGCATCGCCGATCTGATCCGGCTGCCCTGGGTCAACGAACGTCGCGAGGCTTCCTGCTACCTCTCGCAATGCGGGCGACGTGCCGGTAATCACCGGTGTACCCGCCGCAAACGCCTCCAGGATCGGCAATCCGAATCCCTCGGTCCATGAAGGATAAAGCACCGCCACCGCGCTTGCGTAAAGGGATGGCAACACGGGGTCGGGGACGTACTCAAGGACGTGAACAAGCCCATCCGCCTCCATCTGTCGCGCCCGCGCCAGCGTCGGCTCATAGCCCCATCCCGGTCGACCGGCGATCACGAGCGGAAGCCGATCGCCAGCGCGCAGGGCGCTCAACGCCCGGAGGACGTTCAAGTGATTCTTG
>DASYVY010000500.1:0-2192 GCA_035936535.1 Thermomicrobiales bacterium
GGCATCCCCTACGCCGGTTTCTCGGCAGGCGCCCTGGTCGCGCCGTCACAGGGCATCATCGGCGGGTGGAAGCTGCGCCATGGCTCCGCCGATCTTGTGATCTGCTCAGAGGAGGTTAGTGAGGACGAGGAGTACCTGGACATACGCCCGGGGCTCGGGCTTGCCCCCTTCGCCGTGGAAGTCCACGCCTCGCAGTACGGAACGCCCACCCGGTTGCTCCACGCCGTCCGGGCCGGATTGGTCTCCGAGGGATGGGCGATCGATGAGGAGACGATGATCGAGTTCAGGGATGGCGAGGCCACCGTCAGCGGGCTCGGCAGCGCCTACCATGTGCGAAAGGTGGATGGGCAGATCGTGGTCGACATCCACCTCGGCATCGATAACCGGGACGTTGACTGAGGTGGGCACTGCGGCGGCTGCCCCTTGGGTAGCGATCGGGGATATGGTCCGCGAGTCGCAAACGTAATGGCACTGACGCATGCATCAGAAAGCGATACCACCTTTGGACATTCCCACCAACGACACCGACCTCTGCTTTCTCCCGACGACGGCCCAACGCGACCTCCTGCGCCAGCACGCCATCTCCGCACGCGATCTCCTGCGGGCCTACCTCTCCCGGATCGACGCGATCAATCCCGTGATCAACGCCATCGTGACGATGGATGTCGAGGGTGCCATGGAGCAGGCCCAGGCGGCCGACGACGCCCTCGCACGGGGTGAGGATGTCGGTCCGCTACACGGACTGGTCGTCGCCCACAAGGACCTCCTGGCCACGAAGGATATGCGTACGACCTTCGGAAGCCCGCTCTTCAGGGACTTCGTGCCGACGGAAGATGCGGCGGTCGCGGCCCGGATGCGTGCGGCGGGTGCGATTCGTCTCGGCAAGACGAACGTGCCGGAGATGGGCGCCGGATCGCACACCTTCAACCCCATCTTCGGACCCACCCGCAACCCCTATGATACGGGCAAGAGCGTGGGCGGGTCGTCGGGTGGCGCGGCGGCGGCGCTGGCGACCGGGTTAGTTAGCCTTGCCGACGGGAGCGATACCGGCGGATCCCTGCGCAACCCTGCCTCCTTCTGCAACGTCGTCGGGATACGGTCCGCACCGGGACGGATCTCAAGGGCGCCGCTGGAGACGGGCTGGATGACATTGGCGACCCCGGGCCCGATGGGAAGAACGGTCGCCGACACAGCCCTGCTGCAATCGGTCCTCGCCGGCTTTGACCCGCGCGACCCGACCACGCTGCCGGGCGATGGCTCGGAATATGCCGCCATTGCCATGAGCAATCCCGCTGCCGATCTTCGAGGCTGGCGGGTAGGGTGGTCGCAAACGCTGGGAGACCTGCCGGTCGATCCCGCCGTGACCGGGGTGCTGGAACGCGACGGCAAGCCGGTGCTGGCATCGTTGGGAGCGGACATTCGGGACATCGAGCCGGATTTCGAGGGCGCGGAGTTCGGCTTCCGGGCCCTGCGCGCCTGGAATATGGTGCAGCGGTACGGGGATATCTATCACAAGGACAAGAACCAGCTCAGCGACAACCTGGTCGTGAACATCGAGGCCGGTCTCGATCTCACCGCGGGGGACATCTACGACGCCCATACCGCGCGGACCCGTCTCCATAACCGGATGGTCGCCCTCTTCGAGGACATCGATATCCTTGCAACCCCGGCAGTGCTCATCCCGCCCTTCCCGGTCGACTGGACGTGGCCGCGCGAGGTCGCCGGGATCGAGCAGGAGGACTACCTCGGCTGGATGCGGGCCTCCTGGTACATCTCCGCGACCACCTTGCCCTGCATCTCGGTTCCGTGCGGGTTCACGGAAGATGGCTTGCCGGTCGGGATCCAGTTCGTGGGGCGGCCGCTCGGCGAGGTGGAGTTGCTGCGCTTCTCCCTCGCCTTCGAGCACGCCAACCCCGTCTGGCAACATCGGCCTTCCTTTGAGATGGAGGCTGTCCGGTAAGCCGCCCGCACGCCTCGCGTGGCGGTCGGGTTTGCCCGAATGATGAGGCGGATAGTCACTGAGTGGAACGACCATCACCCGATCAAGTGCACGGTGCCTTCAGGGTCATGGGAGATATTCGAGTGATCGAGGGGAGGGTACCGGTATGCCGGCGATACACCTGCGACGGGCCAGGCCAGAGGATGCCGACGCCATCGCCGACATCCACACGGCTGCACGACGCGAAGCGATG
>DASYVY010000501.1:0-5079 GCA_035936535.1 Thermomicrobiales bacterium
GGTCGGTGGGCTGGCGAACCGCAAGGCGCCCCGAATCCAGGCCGTCCTTGAATCCGTTCATGAGCATCGCGGTGGATACGATCTCACGTTCCTCGCGGACCTCGACCTGCCCGAGGCAATGGCATGGCTGACAGCCCTCGACGGAGTCGGCCCGAAGACTGCCGCTTGCGTTCTGTTGTTCAGCCTCGGAATGCCCGCGCTTCCCGTCGATACCCATGTCCACCGCGTCGCGCTCCGGCTGGGCATCGTTCCTCCACGGACATCGCCGGAGAACACCCAGCGGCGGCTGGAGGCGGTGCTTGGCGACGACCCATCGCGCGTTTACGCTTTCCACGTTGAAACGATCCAGCACGGGCGCACCATCTGCAAGTCACGAACCCCCCGGTGCGATCGCTGTCCGCTGAGGACCCATTGCGATTATGGCCAACATGTTCGAGCCTGACCCTCCTGTCCGGGCACTGGACCTGCTCAAGCATCCAACACGGGGCGAGACGACCTTGTACCTGCTTCGCCATGGTCAGACATCGGCGAACATCAACCATCAGCTCGTCGGCGTCACGGACGTGCCGCTCGATCCACTAGGCGAGCGACAGGCCAGGTGGCTGGCCGAGCGCATGCGCGGTGTCCGTTTGGACGCGCTGTTGTCCAGCCCGCTCGCTCGTGCCAGGGCCACTGCCACAGAAATCGCCCGCATCTCCGGTCATGAACCCGAAATCGTGGCCGGCCTTTCGGAGATGCACTTCGGGGATGCGGAAGGGCTGACGATCGAACAGGTCATCATGCAATTTCCGGAGATCGCGCCTCTCCTCGACGATATCGATGACGCCGCCTTCGCCTGGCCGGGAGGAGACAGCCGGTCTGGCTTCCATCAGCGGGTGCTGGCCACGTTCCTGGGCATCCTGGAGCGCTACGAGCGCCAGCATGTCGCCGTGGTTTGTCATGGAGGCGTGATCGGCTCGTTGTACGCCCAGATCGAAGGCGGATCTCCAAATGACTATGCCCGCTACGCGGTCGCGAACTGCAGCGTTACGCACATCGTGGTGACGCCGGACCATACCGAGGTGCATCTCTGGAATGACGTCGGTCACCTCAAAGAGGTGCAGGCCACTCCACTGCACTTGCGGCCCGTCCGGTGATCGGCGAGGCCACAGCTTCGACATGGAAAGCGAGAAGCCCGGATGCCGTCAGTCACCGTTTTAGGAGGAAGCGCGGCCAGCGTTGGAACTGGGCAGGGGTGCTCGGGACTGCTGATCTCCAGTCAGTCCACGCGGCTCGTCCTGGATCTGGGACCTGACACGTTGCTGGAGCTGCGCAAGCACACGGACTTCCGGACGCTGGACGGAATCGTGCTCTCGCACCTCCATACCGACCATATCCTCGACATCTTCGCGCTCCGCTTCGCTCTGGCCTACAATCCGGTGCGACCGGATCGCAGGACACCGCTGTGGCTGCCCCCGGGCGGACTCTCGTTTTTCGATCGGGCCGCCCGGCTCTTCTCAACCGACGATGACCCGTCCACCTACTTCTCCGATCTCTTCGAGCTGGCCGAGTTCACTCCGGACCAGGCGCTCACCATCGGAAACGTCACCGTGTCGTTCCAGCCGACGGTCCACTACGTCCCGTGCTGGGCGATGCGCGTCCACCCCTCCGACGATTCGGGCGACCTCAGCTACACCGCGGATACCGGACCCGCCGCCGCGCTCGCACCGTTTTTCGCTGGGTCAAAGGTCGTCGTTGCCGAGGCCGCGATGCTGGAAGCCGCAAACGAGGACGTCGCCACAAGGGGGCACATGACCGCGGCGGAAAGTGCGAGGCTCGCGGCCGATGCCGGGGCCACCACCCTCGTGCTGGTCCACATCTTCGAGGAACGCGACCCGGAGCGCTTCGAACAAGCCGCACGCGCCGTGTTCAGCGGGGATGTGATCCTCGGCCGACCAGGGACAACCGTGACGTGGTAGGTGAGCGCCCGGCGGTTCAGGACGTCGAAGGCCTGACCATCGGGCATGCCACGAACCTGGATGGCAGAACAGGCTGCACCGTGATCCGCTTCGCGCATCCGGCGTTGACTGCCGTCGAGGTTCGCGGCGCTGCTCCCGGCACCCGCGAGCTCGACCTGCTCGCCTCTGGACGAACGGTCCAGCGTGCCGACGCGCTTGTCCTCGCCGGGGGGAGCGCCTATGGTCTGGCCGCTGCGGACGGCGTGGTGCGGGCGCTTGCGAACGACGGCCGAGGGTTTCCTACTCCGGCGGGGCCCGTCCCGATCGTCCCAGCCGCGGTGATCTATGACCTCGCCAACGGCGCACCGGTTGCCCCCGGCCCACTCGATGGTGCGTCTGCGTACCGTTCGGCCGGATCCCTCCACGGCACAGCGCAGGGACGGGTAGGCGCGGGGACGGGAGCGACGGTCAGCAAGATGCTCGGCCCATCCGGTCAGCGGCCAGGCGGGCTCGGCATCGCCCAACTGTCGCTCGGCGAGCACACGATCACCGCCATTGCGGTGGTGAACGCCTTCGGTGTTCCCGTGAATGACGACGGGGCCGCGCCAGACGTCCGGGAAGCGTTCCTCGCTTCGCCGTCTGCCCAGCCGCCATTCGGGGAATCGACAACGCTGATCGCGGTAGTGACCAACCTGCCCTGCGATCACGGCACGCTCGTCCGCGCCTGCGTCGCCGCACACGATGCCATGGCCCGGGCCATCATCCCTGCACACACGCTGGTTGATGGCGACGTGGTGTTCGCATCGACGCTGGTGGAAGGATTGATCTCATCCGGGGAAGCTCTGAGATTCTCGGTCGCCGTTGAGCTCGGCGTCGAACGTGCGATACGAAGCGCAATCCGTACGTCGCCGGAGCACACCACCCATTTGAGCGCGGTGATACCGGAAACACGAGAAATGCGCTGACGTCCGGAAGCAGTGGTAAACTGAATTCACGTCAGAGTTGTCCCTACCGCGCCGTTTCGGTCATGGCACACCCGCCCTTATGCACCCCGAGATGCTGCGATCATGACCTCATCCTTTCACTCACGGCAGGATCAGGAACCACGGTCTTCCGGCCGCCCCACCATCCTGCTCGGAGCACAGGCCTCCCGCCTTGGCACGGTGCGTGGCATCGTTCGTGACATGTCCGAGCAGCGGTTCTTCGCCGCTGACCTCGATCTCCGTTCCACCTGGCTTGCCCCCTCCTGGCCGCAGGTAGCGGCGGACGCGTCCCGCTCCATGATCCGAATCCGCAGCGCCTGGATCACCGGGGTGATCGTCGGCCCTGCGACACGTTCCCGTCTTCACCGTCTCTCAGCCCTGCTTCGCGGGTGCAAGGAGGAATTGGGGCTGCGGACGATTGTCATTCCCAGGGCAGCGCACCTGCGTCGCGGCTCCTCCATCGGGCCGGCGATCCAGGACATCGTTTCCGATCGCTCCAGGACATCGGCACGAATCGCCGTGGGGGTACGAGCGATCGACTTTGCGGACGACCGACGTCATCTCGACCAACTCACCGCCATACGGCGGATGGCGGAGGAGTGGGATCTCGATATCGCGCTTGATCTAACCGGAGCAGTGTCGCTGCACTGGGAAGCGGAGGCGGCGATCATCCGTCTGCTGCCCAGGCTGACCCTCGTCCGTTTGCATCCCTGGATTGCGAGCGATGGGTCGGGGCCCACACTGGATCGCCAGGCGATCGCCCATCGCACCGTGGCGATGCTGGCGGACCAGGGATATGCCGGAAGCATCAGCCTGGCCCCCGAGCCTGTGCCGTGGTGGACAGCGATGGTGGCCGAGGACCGAGGGGCGGAATCGCTCGCTCGCGGGCTGATACTCGACCGGTACGACCGCCAGAGTCGCGCGTCCGGGCTCCAGACATCGCCATCCCAGGAGATCCGGCCGCAGGACCGTCTCTAGCAATCCACTGTTCAGGGCCTTTCTGCTGTTATGCATCCGCCGCTGGACGCAACAGCGCCGATCCCTTTCAGGATCGGCGCTGTTGTTTAAGGGCGTGGCGACGCATGCCGGTGGTACAGCCCTGTCATTGGAAGTCCACGGTCCCGGGCGAACCCCGCAACCGCCACTGGCCTCCGGCTCCCTTCGCCAGGCAATGCTAGCGCTTCGTGTACTGAGGCGCCTTACGTGCTCGCTTCAGGCCGACCTTCTTCCGCTCTTTTTCACGCGCATCGCGGGTAAGCAACTTGGCACCCTTGAGGGTCCCCCGAAGCTCGTCGTCGAATCGCGTCAGGGCCCGGGAGATGCCATGTCGGACGGCTCCCGCCTGACCAGACGTCCCACCTCCGACAACGGTGGCGACCACATCGAACCGCTCGGTCGTGCCAGTCACCCGGAACGGCTCCTGCATGACGAGGTAGTGCAGCTCACGACCGCCGAAGTGCTCGCGGGCGGGCTTGCCGTTGATCGTCATCGTCCCCGTGCCCGGGTAAAGGCGAACTCGTGCGACTGAGGTCTTGCGGCGCCCGACCGCGTAGAAGTATTGGCCCTTGGCCACCGATTCGCTCATGTTCTCTCCTTGTCCGAACTGCGACTAGCGCGAGGCTGTGTCGTCGATGGGAAGCTCTTTCGGATTCTGGGCCGCGTGCGGATGGTTGGTCCCCGTGAAGACCTTGAGCTTTTTGAACTGCTGCTTGCCAAGCGTATTGCGCGGCAGCATTCCCCGCACCGCGCTCTCGATGATCCGCTCCGGGTGACGCTCCCGCATATCGCGAAGGGTGGTCGTCTTGAGGCCGCCCGGATAGTTGGAGTGCCGGTGGTACAGGTGCTGGGTTTCCTTGTTCCCGGTGACCTTGACCTTGTCCGCGTTGAGGACGATCACGAAGTCGCCCGTATCGACATGCGGCGTGAATACCGGCTTGTTCTTGCCCCGCAGCGTCGCCGCGATCGCGCTGGCCAGTCGCCCCAGGGTCTTCCCCTCGGCATCGACGACAAACCAGGCACGCCGGATATCGGAGGATTTGGCTGAGTAGGTACGTCGTTCCACGATGTGCTTGCTCCCTTAACCGTCTGCTTGATGGGCATCGATGATGCCCGATTCTCGTCTGCCATCCAGCTCGGATTCCGGAAGTTCATCACCGTAA
>DASYVY010000502.1:0-2948 GCA_035936535.1 Thermomicrobiales bacterium
TCTGCAATGTCACGGACCTGCGGGCCTGGGCGCGGCGGGCGGCGAGACTCCACCAAGAGTGGGTGGTGTTCTCAATCAGGATATTTTTCCTGATGGCAGGGCCCGTCACGTTGACTACCAATCTGACAACCCAGCAGACCAGGCGTTAGCCGAAGAGTTCATCCGGTACCGTATACGATACGGAGTGCCCGAAAATCCTACGGCCAGTGGCCAGGTCCTGATGCCGGCGTTCGGCGAAGAGCTAAATGTCGAAGAAATAGACGCTCTCGTTTATCTGATCATGCATGGCGACTGGAACTACGTGTACAACCAGTCCCTTCTTCACACCGGCGAAAGCGTCGCCCAGGCAGGATGCGACGCCGGCGATGCCGAGGCGTGCGAGCGCGTGGAGGATCCGGAACCTGTCTATCCGACCGTTCCGGCGACGCCTGCTCCCGAAGGCGAAGCAGCGCAAGGGGCTGCAGCCGGAGCAAACCGATCTGAAGCAGCCGGGATTGCCGAAAGTGCTCCTGGCCCGGCGACGGCGGCGGCGGCAGGCGGAACTGGTGAAACCGGTGAGACACCGGCAACAACGCTCGAGGCACTCGATCCATATGATTGGAGCCAAACCGAGCTTACTCTGGCACCGGGCGACTCTATCGAGGCCGTGAATGCTGGTGTGTTGCAGCACAACTTCACGGTCGATGAGCTGGGGATCGCTCAGGAGCTGACCCAGGAACCTGTCACGATCACCATTCCGCAGGACGCGGCTCCTGGCAAGTACGAGTTCTATTGCAGCGTTCCAGGGCACAGGGAAGGCGGCATGGTCGGCACGTTGACCATCGAAGCCGGTTCATAGTCGGCACGTCGGAGGCCTCAAGTCATGCTGGTTTCCAACCTCGCTCTTGTCTTTGGCACGCTGGCCGAGACGGTTGAGCTGTTTCTCGCGATCGCGATGATGCTGGGCGGCATCTACCTCACCCATGTCGTACAGAAGTGGGCCGACAGTGCCGGCGAGCACCCAGCCGCTGCCAATGTCGGCAAGGGTGGCACTGTTCAGCATCAGGAACGTGGCTTGCGCGGCTGAACGGAGATAGCTGTACCGATTTCTTGCGATACCTGGAACACGACAAGCTACCGCTACAGCCTGGACTACCCCGTGTAGCCAGGCTGTTCTCGTCTCGGTTTCGCGGCCGGTCTCATGGAGGAGCATCACACAATGCCGGGTCAACTGTCGCAGGAAAGCGCTTCCGAGGAGCGTTCGAAAACCTATCTCTGGTGCGATAGCTGCCGTCGAAGTTATCGCCACGAGGACACCCACGACGGCGCCTGCCCTGTCTGCGGCAACGAGGCTCGCCCGATGGGCAAGTTCTCGGCGATCGTCCGGGGGCTCATGTCCAACGAGCTTGCCGCTTCCCCCTTGGAAACGCGCCATCGGCAGCTTGTCCGGCTGATCTGGACGGCGAACGGCATGGGCGAGCAGTACTACCGTGCGCTCGCTCCTGACCTGTCATACACCCGGTTCGAGGCCAAGGTGACCGATCTGCTCTGCCGCGGTGCCGAAGAGGGGTGGGTTCGGTTCATCATTCCGCCCGCACCCCGTCCCGACGAATCCGCGTACGCGATGGAGTTCGAGGACGAGAATCGTTTCGTCGCCGAGCTTCATGCAATCGTCGGGACGGCAAGTGATGCCTCGGTCAGCACTTCGTGAGCGACACTCCTATTGCCGATCGCACGATTGGTGACTATCTCAAGGCGCTTGCGTCGTCGGCGCCTGCGCCCGGGGGCGGCAGTGTCGCCGGGCTTGTCGGCGCACTCTCCGCCGCCCTCGGTCAAATGGTGATCAGCCTGACCGACCGTCGGTCGGATCCCCATCCCGAGCTGGATACCGTTCGCGAGGCACTTGAACGGCACCGTGACGTGTGCCTGGAGGGCAGCCAGACCGACGAACACGCGTACAGCGGCTACGTTTCGGCAACAAAGCTGCCCAAAGGCACGACGGAGGAAAAGGCAGCGCGACGCGATGCCATGCAGGCTGCGCTCCTTGATTCCGCCAATGCCCCGCTCGCGTTGACAGGGACTTCGCTGGAGCTACTGGGTGACCTGGAGACCGTCATCCAGAACGGAAGCTCGCATGTGCTGTCGGATGCCGAGATCGCCACCACGCTGGCGTATGCCTCGGTGACGGTGGGCCTGGTCAACGTCCGCGTCAACATCCCGCTCATCAAGGACACCGATCGAGCCCGGTCGCTGACCGCGGCAGCGGATGATATCGAGCACCGGGCAACCGAGGCGCTCAGGCGCTGCCGCGAACGGCTCCAGGAACGACGACAAGCTTCCAAGGTAGGCTAGGCGTCCGCCTGCCGTGGCCGATACTGCAGCGCTTCCGCTACGTGCGCCGTCTGGATCTGGGTAGACCCGGCGAGATCGGCGATCGTCCGCGAGAGCTTGAGCACCCGATGATAACCCCGGGCGGACAGTGCCAGCTGCCTGACAGCCGTCCGCATCAACTGCTCGCCAGCCGGGTCAAGGCGGGAGAACAGCTGCACCTCCTTCGGCCCCATATCCGCGTTGGTCAGGATTCCCGCCCCCGCAAACCGCTCGGCCTGCACCGCCCGGGCTTGCTCCACTCGAGTGCGTACCGCCGCCGATGGCTCTCCGGCCCTCCGGTCAGCCAGTTGCTCGTAGTCGATCCTCGGCACCTCGAGGTGGATGTCGATCCGATCGAGCAGGGGGCCGCTGATTCGCTTCTGGTACCGGTTGACCGCCGACGGGGCGCATCGACACTCCCGCACGGGATCACCGAAAAACCCGCACGGGCAGGGATTCATCGCCGCCACTAGCACAAAAGCGTCACAATGAACCAGCTGTACCGTTCACGTTGGCGGTGGGTGTGCGCGATGCCGCAACGATGGCACCGGATTGACAATGTAGACTGGCTGGACAGAAACCACCCCGCGCCGTTGGAT
>DASYVY010000503.1:0-2423 GCA_035936535.1 Thermomicrobiales bacterium
CTCCAATACTGCCGGAATGTCGTAGTCCACGAAGCGTCGCTCCAACTGGTAGCCGGATTCATCGGACACCAGCAGCGTCCACATCGCCCGCTGGTCCTCGGTCCCCGGGTTGCTGACGCTGCCGAGGTTGACCACGCGAACGCCATCGACGGTCCGGTCGAGCGGCTTGTGCGTGTGACCAACGAAGATCAAGTCGGCGTCGATCCCCTTCAGCAACGCGCCCAGTTCCTCGTCGCTCTGTCCGGTGGTGATGCCGGCCCCCTCGTCCGTCCCTGGCGCCGCATGCACCAGCAACACTCGCGTGCCGTCCGGCAGCTCGATTCGCGCCTCCAGCGGAAGCCCCGCGAACCAGGCGAAGAGTCCGGCGGAGGTGATCGCGCCGCGCGTCCAGTCGAAGTTGCGGACGATCGTGAACGTCCGGATTGCCGCTTCCGGATCGTCGGCCGCCAGCTTGACAAAGGTGGCGTTCGCCTCCGGGTCGTCGGAGATCGTCAGTCGGTCCGTGTTGCCGCGAACCGCCGTCAGGTTCGGCAGTGCCGCGATCCGTTCCACGCTGCCGACCGGGTCGAACCCGAGCGCCGCCGCATCACCCACGAACCAGTGGGCATCGACTCCTCCCGCCGCCTCGATATCGGTCAGCACGGCATCCAGCCCGATCGCGTTGCCGTGAACGTCCGAGAAGACCGCGACACGCATCGTTGGCATCCTCCATGTGGTGAGAGTTCAGGCAGGAGACGTCCGGAAAAAGTCGCCGATCGTCCCGGCCAACGGGTGGCGAACGGCAGGCAGGTTCCGGATCACCTGCTCCCGATCGTACTCCACGAATCGCCGTTCGAGGCGATAGCCGTCGCCCTTAGCCTCGAGCAGCGTCCACATCGCCCGCTTATCGTCCGTGACCGGGTTGCTGACACTGCCGAGATTGATCACCCGCACCCCGTCGACCGTCCGGTCCATCGGCACATGGGTGTGCCCGGTGAACAGCAGGTCGGCGTCCGCTCACCGCAGCGCGGCCCGCATCTCCTCCCCGGATTGCCCGGCGTGGAGCCCCAGCCCGCCATCCGTGCCGGGCGCGGCATGCACGAGCAGCACGCGCGTGCCGTCGGGCAGGGCGACCCGCCGTTCCAGCGGCAGTGCGGCGAGCCAGTCGTAGTGCCCCGCGGAGGTGATCGCGTCGCGTGTCCAGGCGAAGCTCCGGACCAGCGCGATCAGGCGCATCAACTCCTTACGATCCGCCTGTGCCTCATCCAGGGTCGGCGCCCGGTCACGCCAGGTGTCGCTGAGGGTGTTCCGGTCGGTGTTGCCGCGCACGGCGATCAGGTTGGGAAGAGCCAGCAGGCGTTCCATCACGCCGACCGAGTCGTATCCCTTGGCGACCGCATCCCCGACGCACCAGTGCGCATCGACGCCCCCAGCCGCCGCGATGTCGGCCAGAACCGCACCCAACGCCAGCGGGTTGCCCTGGATATCGGAGAACACCGCCACGCGCATCGTGAACGCCCTCTGGAGTACCTCGTCCAATGCGGATCGTCATCCAGAGCGGCCGCATCGCACCGTGGCAGCTCTGGTGCTGCGCACCAGCCCATGATGGGCCGCATTCGCGCATAGGCTATCCCAAAGGGATCACCCGTGAAGGATCCCGGCAGCCGCGTCGCGCCAAGCGCATCCAACGCCTTCAAATGAAGACCCCCGAAGCACGAGGTCCGCACACCCCTTGACGCTCGTCCTGCCGGAATCCGCAGGGGCGGTCTGGCGGGCACAAACACCATCCAACACACTCGGTCGCTGCCCGCGTATGACCGCCCGTGGCACGCCGGAGGACCGCTCACCCCGCGCACGCATGACGCAGCCCACGACTCCTAGCCAGGGGTACTCAATGCATTCGCTCCTGTCATCCCGGCCACCGGCACCGCGCTTGCGACAGCACGTGCCTGTTGGCGATCCGACACACCCGATCGATACCGCATACACATTCAAGGTACAGGAGAACCATCGTCATGACCGGGTACAGCACCAACATCGAGACCGACACCCTCGACAACGAGAACTTCCGCAAGGTGCTCTTCACAGGCCCCCACAGCCAGCTGGTGCTGATGACGCTCCAGCCCGGAGAGGAGATCGGCACCGAGCATCACGACGATCGCGACCAGTTCTTCCGGATCGAGGCCGGGACCGGCGAGGCGATCATCGACGGCGAAACCCATGCCCTCTCCGATGGCGTGGCCGTAGTCGTCCCGGCCGGCGCCGAGCACAACGTGGTCAACACGTCGGACAGCCAGCCGCTACGCCTCTACTCGATCTACTCCCCGGCCGAGCATCCGGACGGCACGATTCACAAGACCAAGGCCGAAGCCGACGCGGCGGAAGCCCTCCACCACCACGGCTAGGGTATGTGACACGGCGCATCTTGGCGGGATGTTCGAGTG
>DASYVY010000504.1:0-4402 GCA_035936535.1 Thermomicrobiales bacterium
GGCCAAGAAAGATCATTGGCGGTTTTCCTTTCCTGGCGACTCAGGGCCGGAGATCCAGGCGACGGAGAAGCTGTGCGTTGAGCGCCACCACGATCGTCGAGACGCTCATCAGGATTGCCCCGACTGCTGGCGCCAGCACGAATCCGAGTGGCGCCAGCACGCCGGCAGCGAGGGGAATGGCCACGATGTTGTAGCCGGCTGCCCAACCTAGGTTCTGGAGCATCTTGCGGTAACTCGCCCGGGACAGGCGGATGATGCCGAGCACGGCTCGCGGGTCGCTGCTCGCCAGGATCACGCGGGCAGACTCGATGGCGACATCGGTGCCCGCCCCGATAGCGATGCCAACATCGGCCCGGGCCAGGGCCGGCGCGTCATTGACGCCGTCGCCCACCATCGCGACCCGTTCCCCGCGGCCCTGCAACTCGGCGACCTTGCCGTCCTTGTCTTCCGGTAGCACCTCGGCGAACACTTCGTCGATGCCGAGATCGGCGGCAACTGCCTCCGCGACCGGTCGCGCATCGCCGGTGATCATCACCACGCGGACGTTCTCCCGGTGCAGCGCCTCGACCGCTTGCCTGGACTCTGGCCGGACCTCATCCTCCAATTCGAGGGCGCCGATCACCTGTCCGTCGGCAATAACGTGCAGCACTGCGGCGCCGCGACTCGCCCACGCCCCGGTCCGCTGCTGAAGCTCGGCGGGTGTGGATAGGAGGCGCTCCCGCAGCAGAACCGGACCTCCAACTGCGATGGTCTGCCCGGCGACCGTGGCCTCGACGCCGCGGCCGGCGACCGCACGGAAGTTCGATGCCCTGGGAACAGCCAAGCCGCGCTCGCTCGCGGCCTGGACGATGGCGCGCGCCAGCGGATGCTCGCTGTCGGTTTCGACCGCCGCGGCCAGGGCCAGCAGCCGGTCATTGTTGCCGTCGACACTGGTGACCCCGGTGACCGCGTGCTCGCCGCGAGTCAGCGTGCCGGTCTTGTCGAAGAGCACCGTATCGATGTGGCGCATCCGCTCGAGCGCGAGGCGATCCTTGACGAGGATGCCCTGCCGGGCGGACAGCGAGGTCGAGAGCGCGATCACGAGCGGGATCGCGAGGCCCAGCGCATGGGGGCAGGAGATCACCAGGACGGTCACCGTCCGCGTCACTGCCTCGTCGACCTCGCCGAGCATCGACCAAACCATGAAAGTGATGATTGCGGTGCCGACCGCAAGGTAGAAGAGCGCCGCAGCGAAGCGATCCGCGAGCGCCTGGGCCCGGGATCGTGACGCCTGCGCCTGCTCGACGAGACGTTGGATGCCGGCCAGGGCGGTGTTCTGCCCTACGGCGTCGACCTGGACACGGACCGAGGAGCCCGAGGCGACCGTCCCGGCCACGATGCGGTCGCCGACACCCTTGTCTACGGGACGGGACTCACCGGTAATCATCGATTCGTCAAGTTCGGCCTGGCCCTCCACGATCACGCCGTCAGCAGGCACCCGGGCTCCGGGCCGGACCAGAACCACGTCATCCTCCCGCAATTCGGACAACGGGACGATCTGGACGCCGGTACCGGTGACACGCTCGGCCTCGTCCGGAAGAAGGGACGCAAGGGCGCTCAACGCTCCCTGCGCCTGGCCCAGCGCGCGCATCTCCTGCCAGTGGCCGAGAAGCATGATGACGACGAGCAGGGCGAGCTCCCACCAGAACTCGAGATCGAACAGACCGAGCGTGGTGGCTGCGCTCGCCGCAAAGGCGACGCTGATGGCGAGGCTGATCAGGAGCATCATGCCGGGCTTGCGGCTCCGCAGCTCCGACCAGCCTCCGGTCAAGAAGACCCATCCGCCGTAGATGAAGATGACCGTGCCGAGGACCGGTCCGACGAGGTCGCTGCCGCGAAAACCCGGCATCGAGAAGCCGAGCCAATCCTGGATCATCTCGCT
Source organism: Thermomicrobiales bacterium (assembly GCA_035936535.1). GTDB lineage: Bacteria > Chloroflexota > Chloroflexia > Thermomicrobiales > UBA6265 > CADCWJ01. Next base: position 1,922 of record DASYVY010000504.1, read on the forward strand.
GTAGAGGACGACCGGGATGGCGAGTGCGAGGGTGACCCAGAAGCGCTGGCGGTAGATGTCGGCATGCCCCGCGTGGCTCCCATGGCCCCCGGTGTGGGCGTCATGGTCGCCGGTATGGCCATCCATCGCCTGGTGATCGAGATCGTCGGGGTCGTGGATGTCGCCCTGGTGGACGGGCGCCGTGTCACCGTGCGCAGAGGCGTGGTGCGGAGAATGCCGGTGCTGTCCCTCCGGCAGAGAGGAACTTCGCCGGGCGGGGGCAGTCAGGGGTGAAGGCTGGTGGGGGTCATGGTCCATGGGTCATTCCTCGTCCGTTCGGTTCCGGGGTGACCGGTACGTCGAACCGGCCACCCCGGAACCAGCGACGGCTGAACCCGTCGCTGGCCTGCTTTCCTGGCTCCCGCCGTACGTGGTCAACGCCCATCTGGCAGAACGCGAACCTTTATGCGGTGATGATACCCCCTGGGGGTATAGAGGTCAATCCCTGGTGACCATGTCAATCGAGACGAACGTAAGCGGTCCAGTCGACCGTGCCGCTGCAGCTGATTGCCGGACCTGCCCGAGGCCCCGGCCAGCAACCACTCTCGGGGGCCTTACGGCCCCGCCTGCATCACCCGGGCACTCAGGCGATCGTTCAGGCCCGTGATCCGGCGTTGGGGCAGTAGATGCGCGCGTCGATGCGACAGCGCCCTCGGCCCTAGGGAGCGGCGACCGAAGCGTTGGTCGACCGATGTGAGTCAAGGTCATAGCTTGAGTGGGACTGGTCCAGTGGGCATTGGCGCCATGTGGATCACATCGATCGACAAGGAGTTTTTCCCTGCCCGCAGCCTTGGTTTCCTGGAACGTTTCTGGAACATGCGCTCGTTATTCTGGGGTCTATACAAAACGTTGTGCCGGCAACGGGGCGCTCGAAGCAACCATCATGAGCGCGCCGATTCCAGGAGAGGGCTCATGCGCACCCGAATCTGGCTCACGCTCGCCGCAGTCATCATCATGTTGTTCGCGTTCGCGCCATCGGTCCCGGCCCTACATATCCCCAAGGCCGCGTCAGTGGCAGCGCAGGAGTCCGCCGATACCGGACTGCAGTCCCTGCTCGCCCATGTCCCCGACGAGATAGCAGACCTGGAAGATCCCGACCAGGCGATCATCGCCTATGCCGACATCGCTGCTCAGCTCGCGGCTTTCGATCTGGCAGCGCCCGAGAGCATGACCGACGATGGGGTCGCTGCCTGGGCCGCTGTGACCACCGGCTTGCCGCTCCCATCGCCGGCTCTCCAGTATCAGCGGGCCTTCGGTGAGGACTATGGCTTCGATTTGGTGCAGGTGGACCAGGCGCTGTCGATTGCCCTGCCTCCCTTTGAGCTCGCCCTGTACCGGGGCAGGTTCGACGAGAATCGGATTCTTCGTGCCCTGCGCGAGGTAGGTTACACGCCGGTCGGATCGGACGAGCGACCGATACTGTCACTTCGCGGTGACTATGAACAGGACATCAGCGCGCCAACGGCCTACAAGCTCTCCGCCATGAACTACGCGACGATCCTCGACGATGGCACGCTGGCGTTTGCCTCCGCGCTGGACCCACTCAAAGCCGTGCTCGAGGTTCAAGCCGGAGAGCGGCTATCGCTGGCAGAGCGGGAGGACATGGTGGCGCTGCTCAAGGGCGTTCCCGACGACCTGGTATCCGCACACATTGTCCATGGTTCGGCGGTGGCCTATGAAGTGCCCGCTGAACTGCTTGCTCCAGATGCCGACGAGACGCCGGACCTGGAGGCGATCGCGACCGAAATCGCCGGGCAGGGAGAAATGCCGCCTATCGCGATGGCGCTGCTGGGATTCACGTCGGGTGGCCCGGTCACGGGTGGTGAGGAATTCGCGTTGCCGGCGGACGGACCGGATGCCAAGGTGATCGTTGCCCTGCAGATGCTCAGCGCCGACGCGGCGACGAGCGCCGTGCCGGTCATCGAGGAGCGGTTGGCGACTGAATCGTCCAGGGAGACCGAGCGACCCTACGCGGAGATCTTCCCGGAACGGACGGTGGAGGCAATGTCCGGGACGCCCGTAATCCGGATCACCCTGACGCTCGGCGAAGACGTCCCGCGCGGGATCCTGATGCAATTGCTCTATAACCGGGATCTCGGCTTCCTGACCTGGTGAGCAGGGGTGCGATCTTGGGGCGCGCGCCATACCATGAAAAAGCCCCATTGGGCACCACCGATGGGACGGTCCTGCCACCATGGACGGATCCGCCCTGGTCAGGGGAGGGCGGCGCTACCAATATCAGGTTTTGGTGAGGCTCGTCGCGCCTTCCCCTCCACCGGGTCATGCATGGTTTTCCCCGGCCCACGCCGACACGGGACGGACACCAAGAGAAGCGGTTCGCATGCTTTCCGTAGTTGGTCGCGGACGACGGGACGGTCCCGCCAGGGGGATTGAGCCAGATAGGTCTGGCACACGTCTGGCGTGGGGAAAGGTGATCCGGCG
>DASYVY010000505.1:0-7227 GCA_035936535.1 Thermomicrobiales bacterium
CCCGGAGCGCCGCGCTCTCCTGGTCGGCGCGGTGCTCGGCGTGCTCCAGCGCCACAATCTCGGCGACATCGGCGGCGCCCGACTCCGCCGCTGCGGTGATCCGGCGGGTGGTGGTTTCCTGCTGGGCTCGCAGATCGCGCAGCCAGGCGGCGAGACGGTCTCGCTGGCCGGACCGCTCCCGGCGCTGGGCGACCAGCCCGGCCCGCGCGGCCTCGACCCGGCCGCGTGCCTCGGTGACAAGCCCGGCGGCCTGCGCGATGTCCCGCTGCCGCTGCCGCGCCTGCGTGACCTGGGCATCAAGGGCGGCGATCTGGTCCGGCAGGTCGCGCAGCTCACGCTCGCGGCCGAGCACGCCGCTCTCGCGCACGGCGGAGCCACCGGTCACCGACCCGCCGGAACGGGCGATCTCCCCGGCAAGGGTGACGGTGCTCCAGCCAGCGGGCAGGTCGTTGAGGATGCGACGGGCGACCGGCAGATCGTCGACCACAACCATCCGTCCCAGCAGGGCACCGACGACCCGGGCGATGTCCTCGTCACTCCGGACAAGGTCGGCAGCCACACCGTGGACACCATTCGCGTTGATGATCTCCGCCGCAACGGGGCGTCCGCTGCCATGCCTGCCGGCCCCGCGACCGACGCTATCGAGCGGCTGGAAGGTCGCTCGTCCGGCGCGGTCCCGCTTGAGCCGCGCGATCGCCCCTTCGGCGTCCCGCCAGCGATCGACGACGATATCCTGGAGGTGCCCTCCGAGAGCGACCTCGACCGCGGTGTCGTACGTGCTCTCGACCGTGATCAGCTCCGCGAGCGTGCCGCGAATACCCTCCAGCGAGCGATCGCGGTGCCACTGCATGACCTGGCGCACGCCGGCATGCAGGCCGGTTCCGCTCTCGTGGACCTTCCGCAGCACGTCGAACCGGTTGGTGGCCTGGCCAAGGCGACGTTCAAGGCCGACGACGGCCTCGGACGCGGACCGGGCCTCGGCGGACCGGGCTTCGGCGGCGTCATGGAGCTCGACCAAGCGGACATCGAGCCCGGCGATCTCGGCGGCGATCGTCGCATCGGCGGTCTCGAAGGCCGCCAGCTCGGCATCGAGGTTGCTGATCCGGCTCGCCCGCTCCCCCGCCTCACGATCGGCACGCTCCCCTTCCACCTTCGTGCTCTCGCGCCTCTGATCGATCAGGGTCCGGCGCTGGGACAGATCGTTGATCTCGCGCTCCCGCCGGGTGATGGTCCGGGCCAGCTCGCCCGCCTCGCGTTCGAGCTCCGACCGTGTCCGGCGCTCCGCCCGCGCCACCGCTTCCAGATGCTCGACGGCCGACCGGGCCGCGTCGACGCCAGCCGTCAGTGCCCGCAGCCCGTCGACGACCTGTGCGAGCTCGGCATCGACCCGGGCGACCTGCTCGTCGAGACCGGACTGCGTGTCCCCCATGTCCTCCCGGCGACGATCCAGCGCGGATGACCGCTCCGCCACCAGATCCCGCTCGTGAGCGACCCGGCGTGCCTCCTCTTGGACGGCATCGAGGCGGGCATCGTGCTTGGCAAGCGCCCCACGGGCCCGGGCGGCCGCCTCCCGCGCATCGTGCCGCGCGGCGATCAGCCGTTGGAGGGCATCCTGCTGGACCGCAAGGCTGGCCTCGTCCCCGGCGGTGACCGCTTCGGCCTCCCGAAGCCGCGCATGCGTCGCCGCCAGCAGCCGCTGGAAGTGTCCGCGCTGGAGAAAGGTCAGGCGGTCACGCAGGCCCTGCCATTCCCGGGCCTGCCTGGCCGCGCGTTCGAGCGTTTTGAGGCGCGGTTCGAGCTCGTTGAGCAGGTCGGAGAGGCGGGCGGTGTTGGCGTCCGCCTCGTTGAGGCTGCGCTCGGCATCGGCGACCTTGAGCCGGAGCCCGGTGAGATCGGCGGCGTGCTCGAACAGGCTACGTCGCTCGTCGGCTCGCTGGCTGAGGGCGGCATCGACGAGTCCCTGGCCGACGACGGTATGGCTCTGGCCGAGTGAGGCGGTGAGCAGGGCGACATCCTTGAGGCGAACGCGGCGGCCATTAATGAAGTACTGGTTGTCACCGCCGCGAAATGCCCTCCGCGTAACCGTAACTTCGGCGAACTCGCTTGGAAGCCATCCCTCCTCGTTGTTGAACGTGACGGTGACTTCGGCCAGGCCGGAGGGAGCCCGGCCCTTGCCGCCGGCGAAGATCACGTCCTCGGTGCGCTTCGAGCGCAGCGCATTGGAGCTCGTCTCGCCCAGGACCCACCGCACGGCATCGGAGATGTTGGATTTGCCGGAGCCATTCGGCCCGACGACGGCGGTGATGCCCGGCTCGAAGACGAACACCGTGCGGGTGGCAAAGCTCTTGAACCCATGCAGGTCCAGGCGGGAGAGCCGGGGCATCGGTTGGTCGGGCAGGGTTGGCGGGGCAGCACGATGGTTCATGGGGGTTTGGAGGTCCAGGGTTCCCGCGAGATGCGCACGGTTGCGAGAAAGCGTGACGGTTCCAAGGGTACAGTGGTTCCCGAACAATGTCCGGTGCCATCCGGGATCAGGACGACACCGGGGCGGGCCGTCTGGCCCGCCCCGGTGTCGTGTCGGTGAACAACGTGAATTGACCGCTGCTCGATTGGCTATGCTCGGCCCTGCCCCTACTGGTAGATGATCAGGTCCGGGGAAGGCTCGAAGGCAAGCACCTCTTCGGCGGTCAGCAGCGGCACATCCTGCTGATAGAACAGCTTCATTCCGTGGTACTCGATCGGCTGCTGGGTAATGACGACCTCGTAGGTCTCGGCCTTCTCCTTGGGGGTGCCGAAGCCGTCCATGTCGATCACGAGTTGGGCGCCGTCGACCGGCGCGACTGACTCCTTGTCCTCGATCATGTCGAGCCGGAACTGGTGGACGATCAGGACCTTGGGCGGGACGTCGTTCTTGCGCGCCAGGTCGGCCAGCCACTCCTGCGCCTCGGTGATCTCGGCGCCGGTCACCTGGCCGTAATGGACGCCGGGCAGCTCGTCGGGGGCCATCGCGAACTCGGGGTCGATGGCGAGGTGGACGTGCGGCTCGGCCAGCCATGGCTCCAGGCCCGAGTAGTCCTCCTTGGGGTCGCGCATCCCCATCTGGACATCGAAGAAGAGGAGGATATCGTTGTCCTTCGTGAACTGGGTGTAGGAATCAAGCCACTCCTTGTCGGTGTCGGCGATGTAGGAATTGTCCTCCTGGGGCGACGCCTGGGCAACCGAGGCGATCAGCTCGAACCCGACCTTGATCGGACGTGAGGGATCGACCGCTTCGTATTCCGCCGCCTGCTCGTAGAGCCGTTCCAGCAACTCCTCCGGGCTGTACTCGCCCAGGATCCCCATGTTCTCGTTTTCCGGGAACCCGTAGTACAGGAGGATGCGGTTGTCCGGCAAGAGGGCGCCATTCCCTGCCTCGTCCTGGGCGAAGGTGTGGGCGGATCGGAGCGCGAACGGCGCGAGCGCCGCCGCGCCACCAAGGGCGACCGTGCGCCGTCGGGAGATGCGGGAAAGCGGAATGATGCCGGTGTTCGATGGCATGAGGATATGTGCTCCTTTTGACTAACTGAACCATGATCCCGTTCCCCGGCAGCGAGACACTACCTGGACACATGGTGACTGCCCGCAAGCATGCCCCACGGCGTTGCAGCGGATCTTCTCGACCTGGCGGAACGCGACGAGGACCTTCGACGATGTCGGGGGTGATGATCTTCCCGGTGGAAGCAGCCCTTCAACCACCGGACATCTCCATACATCACCATGCACGAAGTGTACCGGACCGTGCCTGCATCTTGCCGGGACCAGACCAGGATGTAAACCGTGTATGTACACTCCTCTCGAACTGGGCGAATGTGACCATGGGGAACATCTGAACAACAGGCGTGCGGGGTGGTAGGATCAGGGACCGGACACGACGGGAACGTCCGTCCGGAGTGGGGGGAAGCAATCGATATCCAGCGAGACCGCGATGGAGCCATCCACGTTCGGAATGCCCATGCCGGTACACCTCGTCCCAGCCTCGCCATACCTCTGGTGGCTCGCGCTGGAGCGGCTCCTTCCTTCGCTCAACACGCAGATTCGTCGGCATCGCGCAGGTGACCCGAGCAGGGTTGATGCGCGTTGGTCGATGATCCAGACCTGCACGTGTGACGGCACCGGATGCGGCCCTCGGTGGTCACAGGCGGATGACGTCCGGCAAGGAGCAAACCCGCGCGTGGATACCCCGCAGGAGCCATCGGGCGCCCGTATCGTTCCGTTCCGGCACCGGATGTCCCCGGAGTTAGAACCGTCCGGATGGCATGACCCATCCGCCGGTTCCCGGCGTCATGATCCATCCGGCGGGAGTGGCGCGGACGAGGACTCGACGCTTGACCGGTTGCTCGCGGTCAGCACGCTGAGTGAGCCGATGCCCCAGGAGCAGGAAGGAATCTCGCACATCCGCGCGGCCCAGTTCGGGATCTCGAGTGGCGCCTTCTATCCGCATCTGCCCACCGAAGGGGTACCCGATGCCGCCGCGCAGCTGGGCGTCACGGTGATCGAGTTGATGTTGCAGACGCCGGGGGAGTACGCCCCCGGCTTCGTCCACACCCTCGCCCAGCGGGCGCGATCAGCCGGGGTCCGGATCCACTCCGTTCACGCGATGCAGCACCTGCACCCGATGCTGAACCCCTACCCCCGCCGCGCCGCCGAGGCCCGCGATGCATTCCAGCGCGTGATCGAGGCTACCGCAGCCCTCGGTGCGAGGGTGCTGGTCTGGCACGGGGCTGACCGCAAGGCGCTGGACGCACCCGATGGCTGGGAGCGCTTCATCGCCCTCGGCCACGAGCTTGCGCGAGCATGTGGCGAAGCGGGTGTGACGCTGGGGATCGAGAACGTGTCCTGGTGTGCGCTCGCCAGCGTGCGGGATGTCGTCTCGTTCGCGACGCGGCTGGAGGAGATCGGCAGCGCGCGCGAGATCGGCTTCGTGTTCGACCCGTTCCAGGCGGTAGAGGCCGGCGCCAACCCTTTCATGATCCTGGCGGCGATGGGCAATCGCGTCGTCAACGTGCATATCAGCGATTACCGGCAAGGAGATCCCGATGCCCGGCATCTGTTGCCCGGAGACGGCGACCTGCCGTGGTCGGCGTTGCTCCGCGCCGTCAGTGGCAGTGGCTACTCCGGCCCGCTGATGATCGAAGGGCCGCTCGGATCTGATGCCGAAGGGATGGACAGGGTCCGGAAGACGCTCGGCCCGCTGATCCGCTCCGTCTTCCCGTTTCCACCCGGGCCGCCAGGGCCGCCGGGTGCCGACCGGGCCAGGGACACTCCCGGCACGGTGGATGTCGCGACCCCGCTCATCGTGCCCCCGGCGGGAGTGCTCAAGGGGATAGAGCTCTTCAACCAGCGCCGGTTCTACGAGCAGCATGAGGAAATCGAGCACGAGTGGCATGCCGAGCGCGGTCCGATCCGCCGGCTTTACCAGGGACTGCTGCAGATCGGGATCGGCTACCACCACGCGTTGAACGGCAACTACCGGGGAGCGGTTGCCCTGCTCCGGGATGGCCTCGACAAGACGTCCGACTTTCCTCCCGGGACGCTGGGCATCGAGACGGGCGAGCTCGTCTCGCGGTCGCGGGCCTGCCTAGACCAGATCGAGACCCTGGGTCCGGATCGGATTGGCGAGTTCGACCGGGCGACAATCCCGACGATCGAGATGCGCATCCCCTAAACCTCGCGTCGCCGGGACCGTTCCGGAACGTGCTCATGCCAGGCGTGCTGCTTGCCCGAGGTACCTGAACTGCCGTATGCTGACCTCGCATTCCCTGCAATGGCGCAGGATCACAGGTATGGTGCCCCAATCGAGATGATCACCAAACGGTCCGCTCTCGTTCATGTGATCGATCGTTCATCCTCAGGGGTGGGGTGTAGCCGCACACAGACGTTCCCGCGACCGTCCCCTGCCTTGCGTCCCGAGCGCAGGCCCTGACCGCCGTTCCCACGCCGGTCGGGCGGGCAGACAGGTGGGCTAACCGACGCCGCGCACCAACCAGGGCTCAGCATGCGCAACTTCTTCCAGCGACAAGGCAAGTTCCGTCCCCGTCCTTCCGAGGATACGCAGGGAGACCATGCGATCCCGGAAGACCTCTGGGTGAAATGCCCCAAGTGCAGCGAGCTCATCTACTCCAAGGAACTGGATCGCAACGCCCGCGTCTGCCCGAAATGTTCGTATCACTTCCGTCTTGGGGCGCGGGACCGGATCTCCCTGATCGCGGACCCCGGATCGTTCACCGAATGGGATCTCGATATCCGGCCGAACGATCCGCTCGCCTTCGTCGATGGCCAGGGTCCGTACTACGAGAAGCTCACCCGAACCCAGAAGAAGACGGGCGAGACCGAAGCGCTGGTCACCGGGCGCGGCACGATCGATAACCGCCCGCTGGTGATGGTGGTCGCGGACTTCGATTTCATGGGCGCCAGCATGGGTTCGGTCTGGGGCGAGAAACTGGTGCGGGCGGTCGAACGGGCGGCCGAGGCGCGGCTCCCGGTCCTGACGGTCAACGCCTCCGGCGGTGCCCGCATGCACGAGGGAATCTTCTCCCTGATGCAGATGGCAAAGACCGTCGCCGGATTCAACCGGCTCGGGCGAGTCGGGGTGCCCCATTTCTCCCTTCTGGTGGACCCCTGCTACGGGGGTGTCACCGCCAGCTACGCGACCGTGGCCGATGTGATCCTCGCTGAACCGGGCGCCAGGATCGGATTCGCGGGCCAGCGCGTGATCGAGCAGATCACCAAGCAGAAGCTGCCCGAAGGGTTCCAGACGGCGGAATTCCTGATCCAGCATGGCATGATCGACCTGATCGTCGACCGCTCCCTTCTCCGGCAGACATTGGTGACGCTGATCGATCACCATGGTTTTGCGGTGACCGGAGAGGCTGGAGCCGTGACCACTCCGGCATCGCCGGATCAGGCCGCATCCAATGGTGTGCATCCCGGCAACGGGCTCGTCGAATCGGCGTCGCTCCCGGGTACATCCACCGAGGATCCTGTTCCGAGCGGGATCGGGGATCGGTGAGGTATGGTGGCGCGTCCCTGCGTTCGACGCGCTGCCGGGGCTCATCCCCGGACATGGACCTCTCCGGTGCCAGCCACCCTGTTGCCCGCCCGTGGCGATCCCGAAGCCGGGTTGTGGGGGTGATACCTCAGAGCCGCCGGAACCCGGCAGCTACGTTCAACCGCCGAACCGGTAAGACG
>DASYVY010000506.1:0-11548 GCA_035936535.1 Thermomicrobiales bacterium
GTCCTGGCCGATCACGTACTGGTTGAGCTGCTCGTAGAGGTCGCGGGGGGTGGGAATCTTCGATGGCCCGACCTCGGGCCGGGGAGCCGCCGGTTCCTCTTCCTCAATGATCTCGCGACAGAGCTGGACACACTCGTCGCAGATATAGACCTGGTTGGGACCAGCGATCAGCCGCCGAACTTCTTCCTGGCCTTTATTGCAGAAAGAGCACCGATAATGCACCCGACCACCTCATCGTTCTCTAACGCTAAAGAAAGCGCGAACCCGGACATCCTTGCGGTGACGTTGAGCCGGCCGTGTGACACGCTCCGGCGCGGTGCCGGGAAGCATGGAGCCTCCCGGCAGGAGCGGCTGCTAGACGCTGTCGTTCGATCCGTTGGTCGAGGCTGCGCCCGGGATCATGGCGAGCGCCGCCGGAGTTAGGACCTCGTCCACCAGTCCATACTCCTTGGCATCGTCACCGGTGAGGTAGTAATCGCGCTGGGTGTCGGACTTGACCTTGTCGAACGGCTGGCCGGTGTGCTCGGCGAGGATTTCCGTCAGCTTCTGGATGACCGAGAAGGTCTCCTTGGCCTGGACCTCGAGGTCGGGGATGTTGCCGCGGAAGCCGCCCGATCCCTGGTGAATCATGATCCGGGAGTTCGGCAGCGCGTAGCGCTTGCCCGGGGTGCCCGCCGCGAGCAGGACCGCCGCCATGCTGGCGGCCATGCCGACGCAGTACGTCTTGACGTCCGGGCGGATCATCCGGATCGTGTCGTAGATCGCGAGCCCGGCGTAGACCTCACCGCCTGGCGAGTTGATGTAAATGCTGATGTCCTGCTCCTGATCGTCATGATCGAGGAACAGCAGCTGGGCGACGAGCAGGTTGGCGATCTGGGAATCGATCGGCGTTCCCAGGAAGATGATCCGGTCCTTGAGCAGCCGGGAATAGATGTCGAACGCGCGCTCGCCCCGGTTGGTGCTTTCGACGACCATCGGCACGAGATTGTTGATCGTGGGGATTTCCATGGAGATGCGACCTTTTTCTGTGTGGGGCAGCGTGGAGCATGTCACACGAAACCCGGATACTTTTCTACGCGCCTGCCGCCCGGTAGGAGATGTGGTTCCCGGAACGCATGGGCTCGCGGTCTGATCCGGATGCCGGATGAGCGCGATTGGGGCGTTCCCTGTCTCAATGATAATGCCCGGCGTCCAATCGCTCACCTGGTCATCTGGTGGATACGAGGGAGACGGGCATCGGCGGAATATCCTGAGTGTAGCACCGGTCAGGCCCGCTGGGCAGACGCGCGAGCGCGTCAATGGGTATTCCTTCCCCCCGCGCGCAACGCCCGCTCGGGATCTTCGCAGATCAGCCCCCACGGCCTGTCCTCGACCCGGGTCATCGCCACCGTGAGCGGGCGCGGTCCCTTGCCGCGGAGGCGCTTCGCGATCGCGTCGACATCGCCCGCGAGCCCCCGACGACGGACATCGACCGGCCCGGCATCGAGCTCGCGCAATCGCGACCGGATCTGCCGTTCGTTCCATGGCTGGGATGTCAGGATCGGCAAGGTGCGCGCGAAGGGCGTGTCCACTTCCGTGGCGCTGACGAGAAAGGCAAGCCGGTCATCGAGCTTCGCGCCGCCGGTGAGCCGCGCCAGGTCCTCCACCAGACCGGCCCGCGTGATCGCGGGGTTGGGATCGACCAGGAACTCCCCCGCCTCGGGAGCCCGGACGGCCACCGGATCGCCGGGAATCGGCTCCAGATGGTATGCGCCATCCCCCCGGAACACCGTGGCCGACGTGGTCGCCCGCGCCATCGCCGGAGACCAGAGGACGGCCTCCTTGAGATCGGCGCCGATTCCGATCATCTCCAGCTCCCACCCGGCCGGGACAAGGTGGTGCGGGATCCCGGGCGCTGCCTTGATCCCGGCATGCGTTACCCGTTCCGCCAGCGCAATGCACCACTCAAGTGGAGGCTCGCTCTGGCCAACCGCCAACCGATCCTGCCCGGTGCGACGGGCCGGATCGATGAACACCCCATCGATTTCCGCCAGATCGACCTCTCGCACATCGGCTTCGCGGAACGTCGTCCGATCCCACACGCCGTGGACCCGTGCGTTTGCCTCGGCCAAGGCCAGATGCAGCGGATCGCGATCGACCGCGAGCACCTTGCCGTTCAGGGAGCGCTCCGCCAGGGCGATCAGGTCGCCGCCGATTCCGCAACAGAGGTCGGCAACGTTTCGGAGGTCGCGGTATCGCCGGGCGCGCCAGATGGCGATCACCTCGGATGTCGACTGCTCGAGCCCATCGCGGGTCAGCCACCACTCGTCCGCCCGTCCAAGCTTGCCTCGCGCCCGTGTCCGAAGCTCGTGCAGGGTGAGCGCCGCCGCGACGAGATCCGGCGGGAACTGCGTCCTCAGCTTCGCCGCGGTCCGGGTGAGGGTGTCCGCGCGCGGGTCATGCACGCGGATCCGGTCCAGCAACGCCTGGCCGGTTGCGGACTGAAGGTCCCGCAACTGCTGGAGATCACGCACTGGGCATCACCTGCGTTAAATGGAGCACGGGGAAGGTATAAAGGGTGCGCTCCCCGCGGCCAGGATCGGTCCTGCCGAGTGCGCCGGACCTGCCGGACCTGCCGGACCTGCCGGAGCGATCATGAGAGTCGTCCCAGGTCACGCCGCGCGGGAGGCGCCCCGCCGGAACCGGCCCTCGTCCTGACGTGGCAAGGCAGTCACCGTCCGAAACACGAGAGTAGATGATGAGCAACGTTGCACAACGACATCCTGTTCCAACCCATCCAGCAGAGGCGCGAGGGGCTCCGGATTCCTCGGATGGGTGGTTCACGGTTCTCCGCCTCGCGGCCGGCCTGGCAAGCGTGCTGGCCATGGTCTACGCCGTACCGCATGTCTGGTGGGGGCTTGGCGTCGACTGGCTGGCGCCCGGGGACATGTCCGGCGACACCGGCATGTTCCGCTTTCCGCTGGTCAGGCTGCTCGCCTTCCATGGAATGGGCATCATCGCGGTGATCAGCGCCGCGCTCTCCCTTGCGCTGAGGGAGCCGTGGGGCGACCGCTTTCCGCGCCGGCTGCTCCTTGTCCACGCCTGGCTCGGCAGCGCGTTCCTGGTCTTCCGGGGCGGGATCGGCCTGCTCGAAAGCTCCCTAATGGCGACCGGCGTCCGGGAATGCCCGTTCGTGGGGTGCCGGGACTGGTACCAGCCGGATCAGGTCAGCCTAACCGCCGTGTTCTGGGAACCGCTGTTCCTGGCGTGGGGCCTTGCGCTCCTGCTTGCCGTCATCGCCCATCGGCGGCATTTTCCCGGTTGCCGCTCCGCCCACCCTCGCGGAGCTTGGCAGAGACAAGCCCAGGTGTGAATCGCACCTGGGCCTGTCTCTTGAGCTGGACGCCGGTAACGGGTGCTATCCCTCGTCGCCGGCCGACGCCTCACTGGCTCGCTGGAGGCTCTTGGGCATCCGGTAGCCCGCCCGCTCAGCGGCTTCCGGCGTCGCGAAGTACACCTCGGCGATCGTGTTTCCGTAGGAAGGCGATGATTCCGGATGATAGATTCGCGAGCTTGCGTTGCCCTTGATCGTGAAGCCTTCCGGGACGTTGTTGGTTCCATCCCCGGCAACCCAGTCGACCCCTTCGCCCTCGGCGGGAAGACTGTCCGGCCTCTCCGCTACGGCGGTGGCCTGCGAAGCCGCTGCATCGGGCTCGGCTTCGGCTTCGCCTTCAACGGATGCCATGACCGCATCATCGGCGGTGTCCGGCGCTTCCGTGGCGGCGGCACCTGGTGTCTCGGTCTCCGAAGCGTCCGCTGACGCGGGATCATCTGTTGCAGCGGCGGCCGAGGCCGATCCAGCGAAGGACCCCGCCCCCGGCGCCGGTGCTTCCCAGGCATTGAGGACGGCGCCCTTGCCATCGGTCGCGATCTCGATCAGGCGATCGGTGAGCTTGCGCTCGAACACCTGATTCCGGAGCATGTTCCTGAAATAGTCGCTCCGGTAGAACTGCTCCATCTGGGCCCGCTGGGCGGCGATGTCATCCGCGGTCAATGGGGGCTCGTCGAGCGCGGCCTCGGTCTCGGCCAGCGCCTCGAGATCGCCCTCGTCCAGCCCGTCCGCGTCCGTTTCCGTCCCCTCCTCAACCTCGGTGGGCTGGGCTTCCACCTGCGGGGTGTTGACGATCTCCATCATCCTGGCGATCTCGGGCTCGAGATCCTCATCGGTGACCTCGATCTCTTCCCGTTTCGCCAGCTCCTGAAGGAGCAACGAATTGCGAAGCCGGCGCACCGCCTCCGGCCGCAACTCCGCCTTGAGGGCGTCCTCGGTCATGTTCTGGAGCCGCAGGTACCCCTCGTACGGCGTTCCGCTGCGCCCCAGGTTCTCCTTGAAGTGGTTGAGCTGGTGCTCGACCTCCTCATCGATCATCGTGTCCGGGGGATCGATGGTCGCCCGCTCGGCGATCGCTTCGATGATCTGGTTGACGATTCCGGTGCGGCCGTCGGTCGTCTTGCCCTGGTGGATATCCTCCCGGATCTGCCGCCGCAGGGCGTCCAGGGAATCGGCGTCGGCAACCGTCTTCGCGAACTCATCGTCGAGAGGGAGCAGGTCCCGCTCCTTGACCGATTTCAGCGTCACCGAATAGGTGAGGGACTTGCCCCGGATGGAGGGGTCCGCTGTCTCGTCATCCTCGGCGAAGACCAGGTCGAAGGTGTCGGTCTGACCCGGATTCATCTCCTCGATCTTGTCGCGCAGCTGGACGAGGAGGTTGGTTTCCCCCAGCACGAACGTGGCGTCGGTAACCGGTTCCTGGAACGGCGTGTCGCCATCCAGCACCTCGTAATCGACGATCACCTGGTCGCCTTCGGTGGGCGTCCGCTCCTCGCGAAGATCGACCCACGGGCTCTGGGCCTTGCGCAGCCGCTCAAGCACCTCGTCGACTTCGTCGTCGGCGACCGCGGCATCGACCGGCTCGACCCGGACGTCGGAATAGTCGCCTGCATCGATCGTCGGGTAGACCGGAACGGTGACGACGAAGTTGACCGGCTCGAGCGCGACGATCTCGACGTTGGGCTCTCCTACCGGTGTGACATCTTCCTGCCTCAACGCATCGCGGTAGAGCCGTTCCATGACCTCGTCGGCGGCTTCCTGGAGAAAGACCTCGCGCCCGTACGCTCGCTCGATCATCGACCGCGGCGCCTTGCCCTTGCGAAAGCCCGGAAGCTGGACGTTCCGGCTGACCTTGCGAACCGCCCTGGTCATCGCCTCGGCGAATTCGTCATCGTCCGCGGTGATGTCGAGAACCACCAGGCTCGCGGGCTTCCGCTCCACAGTGAGTTTCACGCTTGGTGCGTCCCTTCTAAAACACGGCATCGGCTCCCCGGTCCACAGTACCGGTTTCCATTTGAGGAGCCCGTTGGTCGGTTGCTCGTGCCGGCCCCACGACGGTATTTCGCCGGGCACGGCAAACGGCCGCGAAAGCGGCCCGTTAACAGCGAAAAAGTATACACCAGCCCCGGCGTTCCGCTGACGTGCGACGGAGATTCTCTCGTCGTCGAACCACGGGGTTCAGAACCTGAAGCTGTGACAACGTGTCACCAAGCAATTCGACCGAAGCGTGCCTTCATGCCTATCCTGTCCGGACATTTGCCTATTCTGCCCGAACAAACCGTACGTTCACATTGTCAGTGTCAAACCCGGATGGTATCGTGCCTTCAGGCGTTGGACAGCCAGGCTCTTGTGACGAGGAAGGGCGGTGTCCGGCCCGGAGCCGTCCGGACGATCCTTGCAATAGGCAAAAATCACAAGATGCCTGCCGGGAACCTCGCACGCGACGGCACAGGGCTGGCGAAACCACCACAAGAACTCGGGCACCGAACGTTCAGCACACCACACGGCGACCATCCAAGGACAGGACGGAAGGTACATTCGCACCTTTCCGGTCTGCCTCGCGGGCGCTCTTGTGAAAGAAGCGGTGATTTCCGGTAGGGATCACCGCCTTGTCACCACCGGTCAGGCTGCGCCCTCGTGTCACAAGGGGCGACTTGAGCCGTGAATGCTCGGATGGACCGGATGCCGGCCAGATGGAGTGGCCAGCATCCGGGAGCACGCGCGGTTGCGGGGACGGGTTGACGAGGAAACGACGGGTTTGCGCCGGTCACGAGCTTCGTGATCGGGCCAGCGCCGGACGGTTCCTTGTGCCAGCCCCTGGAAATGCATACCTGAAGAACGATTCGGTCGCTTAGGAGGGAAGGCGCGGTGACCACCGCTCACAGGACTTCG
This sequence comes from Thermomicrobiales bacterium, assembly GCA_035936535.1. Taxonomy (GTDB): domain Bacteria; phylum Chloroflexota; class Chloroflexia; order Thermomicrobiales; family UBA6265; genus CADCWJ01. The sequence continues at coordinate 6,263 of DASYVY010000506.1, forward strand.
TCCGTTTCCGGACGATTACGCACACTCGCGCTCGCCGGCTCGCTCGCTCTCGGAACGATGTTCCCGGTCGCGGCGGTTGTCTGGGCAGATGCGGGTGATCCCGTTGTGGTGGATCCCACGACCGCAGATGTATTCGATATATCCGGGGAGGGGCTGTCCGGACGGACCGCCGTCATCGCCGGCGGCGGTGACGGCGCCAACCTGCGATCCGGGCCGGCGCACGATGCCGAGGTAGTAACGACCATCCCCGACGGGGTTGAGGTCGATCTGAGGATCGATGAGCTCGATACCGTCTATGACGCCGATGGAGTCACCCGCTGGTGGCCGGTCGGTGTGGGTGACACTCGGGGATGGGTCTCGGGTTTCTTGCTGGCTGACGCCTCGTCCGCTGACGATGTCGACAGCGACCCGTCGAAAGAGCCGGTAGAGAGCACGGCGACAGCGCCGGTCGAGACTGCGGAACCGGTGTTGCCGGATACGACAACACCGCCATTCCCGGTTGGAAGCACCGCCGTCGTTGGCACCGGTGATGGCTTCTCCGTCACGCTCCGGGCGGCCGGCTCGCCAACGGCGGAGGTAGTCGGCAATCTGTCCGATGGCCAAACTGTCGAGATCCTCTCGGGCCCAGTATCGTTCGAGGGCAGCGAGACCGGCTGGTTCGAAGTCACGGTCCAGGACCTCACCGGTTTCGTCGACGGCGACCTTCTCACCGCGGCGGCGGATCTCCCGCCGGTAACGCCCGTGCCCGCGACGGCCATTGCCACCACCGTTGCTACAACGGAGCCGGATCAAGAGACGTCCGCCACCACCACGCCGGCTGAACCGGATGAGGGTGAGACACCTCCCTCCACCGCCCCGGCCTCCGACGAGACCGAAGAGCCAGCGGTCACCGCCGTCCCGACCGAGCCCGAACCAGGTGATGAGAGCGAGACTCCGATTCCCGGTGACACCACGGATCCGGAGGTCACACCGGAAACGGATCCGGACGGCGAGGACGCCGCGGGATCCACTGGCTTCATCTATCCGCTGGAGAACTACCGGCGAACGCAAGGCTTCGGCTGCAGCTCGCTTGGCTTCTACCCGTACAATCCCGACTTCGGCTGCGCCGTTCACGACGGCCTGGACCTGGCAGCGCCAAGCGGAACCCCACTTCTTGCCTCGGCGGACGGTGAAGTGGTTGCCGCCGGCTGGTGTGATTGTGGTCTCGGCTACTACGTCGAGATCGACCACGGGGAAGGCGTCCACACCGTGTACGGGCACATGGCCAGCCAGCCCTATGTCTCTACCGGCCAGCAGGTGCAGCAAGGGGAAGTGATCGGACCTCTTGGAAGCACCGGCATCTCGACTGGTCCCCATGTCCACTTCATGATCCGCGTCAACGGTGTGGCCCAGAATCCGGAAAGCTACCTTCCGTAGTCGTTCCGGGTGAACAGGTCAGAAGACAGAGGAAGGGGAGGGTCAGCAGTGACCCTCCCCTTCCTCTGTCTTTATGTGTCTTCGGATTCCTTGCGCGGAATCCGGATGGAGGATTGGGCGGAACCTTTCCTGGGCCGTGGAGAAGATGCGCGCGTCCGCGACACATTGGGCAGATCCCCGTGTCTGCCTGCATGGCACCGGTCCGATGCCATCGCCGCCCCGGCTCACTCAGCACGTAGAACGGGCACGATGCAGCCATCACAGCCCCATCGAGCATGGCAGAAGCACGGCGCCAACACGTTCTTCATCCTGAAGGTAGACGGTTCACCGCATGGCGGCCGCCTGCCAAAAGGGCGGTGCAAAAGACGGATTTCCCCGGCACGGCATGACATCCGGACCGGGCCTGCTATGATCTGCCGAGTGACCGACGCAAGCGCACCAGTCCCGCGGGGCACACGAACGAGGCCCGCGATCGAGCAGGGGAAACCACCGAAATGGCAGACCACGTCAACCTTACCGCGCCGATCGCGGACGATCTCACGTCCGTCATCTCCGATGAAGCGCTCGCCTTCGTCGCCGATCTTCACCGGACATTCAACGGTCGCCGGCTGGAGCTGCTCGCCGCGCGACAGGCACGCCAACAGCGTCTCCTGGATGGGGACACGCTCGATTTCCCGGAAGAGACCGCCCATGTTCGCCAGGGCGAATGGCAGGTCGCCGCGGCACCAACCGACCTCGACGATCGTCGGACCGAGATCACCGGTCCCTGCGACCGCAAGATGGTCATCAACGCGCTCAACTCCGGCGCCAAGGTGTTCATGGCCGATCTCGAGGACGCTTCGTCACCAACCTGGTGGAACGTCACGGACGGCCAGCGCAACCTCCACGACGCCGTGCGGCGGACGATCACCTTCGCGAACCCCGATGGCCGGCAGTACCAGCTCAACGAGACGACGGCGACGCTCGTCGTCCGGCCGCGCGGCTGGCATCTCAACGAGGCGCATATCGAAGTCGACGGCGAGCCGGTCTCCGGCAGCCTCGTCGATTTCGGGTTCTACTTCTTCAACAACGCGCAAGAACTGATAGATCGCGGCAGCGGACCGTACTTCTACCTCCCTAAGCTGGAGAGTCATCTTGAAGCCCGGCTCTGGAACGATGTCTTTACCCATGCGCAGGCGGCGCTGGGCATTCCGCACGGCACGATCAGGGCGACCGTGCTCGTCGAGACCTTCCCGGCCGCATTCGAGATGGAAGAGATCCTCTACGAATTGCGCGACCACGCGGCTGGCCTGAACGCCGGGCGCTGGGATTACATCTTCAGTGCGATCAAGACCTACCGGAACCGCCCGGACAAGGTGCTGCCGGACCGGGCGGACGTCACGATGACCGTGCCGTTCATGCGGGCGTACACGAAGCTGCTCGTCCACACCTGTCACAAGCGCGGGGCACACGCGATCGGCGGGATGGCCGCGTTCATCCCCTCGCGCCGCGACCAGCAGGTCAACGAGATGGCCTTCGCCAAGGTCCACGAGGACAAGGAGCGCGAAGCGACCAATGGCTTCGATGGGACCTGGGTCGCCCATCCGGGTCTCGTGCCCGTCGCGATCGAGGAGTTCACCGAGGTTCTCGGCGATCGCCCCAACCAGAAGGACGCCCATCGCGACGATGATCCGGGCGTCACCGCCGACCAGATCACCGATTTCCGGGTGCCGGACGGACGGATCACGGAAGCGGGACTGCGCGGCAACATCAGCGTCGCCCTCCAGTACATCAACTCCTGGCTGAACGGCGTCGGCGCGGCGGCGATTAACAACCTGATGGAGGACGCGGCGACGGCGGAGATCTCCCGCGCCCAGATCTGGCAGTGGATCCGTCACGGACAGTCCACGGCCGAAGGCGAAGCGATCACCCACGGCTTCTACCAGCGCCTTCGCGACGAGGAGATCGAGAAGCTGGGGGGTCGTGGTGAGAGCCGGTTCGGTGACGCCGTGGCGGTCCTCGATGAGTTGATCGAGGATGACAGCTTCATCCCGTTCCTGACCCTCCCGGCCTATCCCTTGCTTGACCGTGGCCCAGCTGCGTGAGCCCGGTCCAACCCGACACGCGCATATCGGTCGGGGGCCTCAACCGGCTGGATCGGAGAGAGGCACTCGACCTGCTCGGGGGGCTGTTCGAGGACTCGCCATCGATCGTCGCCCGGGCACTGGAGGGCGGCCCCTTCGCTTCGCGTGACGCGCTGTACCGGGCACTCTGCGACAGCGTTGACCGTCTGGACCGGGAGCGGAAGATCGCGCTGATCCGTGCCCACCCGGACCTCGTCGGGCGCGCCGGCCTGGCCGGCACGTTGAGCAGGGATTCGACGGCTGAGCAGCGTGCCGCCGGCCTCTCGGCTGACGCGCTGGCCGCCGGCGAGGTTGCGAGGTTCCAGGAGGCGAACGCGGCCTATCAGGAGCGCTTCGGATTCCCATTCGTGATCTGTGCCCGGGAGAACAGGAAGGAGAGCATCCTTCGGGGATTCGCCGAGCGCCTTGGCCACGACCGGGAGACGGAGATCGCAACCGCGATCCGGGAGATCCGGCGCATCGCCTGGTATCGTCTCGATGCCCTGGTCAGCGACGACGCGGGCGACGACGGGGAGTCTGGCCAACGCTGAGTGTCATGTTCTGCGCCTCGCTGATGCCCCCAATCCCTGTCATGCTGAGCGCCAGCGAAGCATCCCTTGGCGAAGCCAGTCCGCACTGTCGCATCGCAAAGCGGACGTCATCCCGCCAGCGTCCTCGGCCGACACGGTCGGATGTGCTTCGCACGGAGACTCTTCGCTACGCTCAGAGTGACGGTCAACCGCGCGGGAACACGACACCAAGCGCTCGGCAGCGCCCTCAGGACGATGACCGAAGCAGGATTAATGAATGAGTGACACCACCGATCCGGCCCACTCCGACCGTTTCGAGATCAGCTACGGCAAGCGGGCCGTGCCGTTCTACCGCGTGTTCGCCACGCCGCTGCTCGGGATCACGCCCGTGCCCGAATCACCGTTCACCGGGCGCGCCAACGTCCTGTTCGCCGCCGAGGTCGACATCGAGGTATTCGGCAAGGACTTCCTCCCCGCCTACACCATCGGCGACAACTCGCTGGTAGTGGCGACGGACTCGATGAAGAACATCATCATCCGTCATGCGCTCGACTATGACGGTCCGACACTGGAAGGGTATCTTGGCTCGCTTGGCCGCCACTTCATCGCCAGGTACGAGCACGTCCGCGATGTCGAGCTGAGCATCCGGGAGCTGCCGTTTGCGGCCATGCGCGCGCCAGACGGCGAGGGCGCATTTACCGAAAGTGGGGTGCTGTTCGATGGCAGTGGGCATGCCGACCGCTCCGTGGCACGGCTCCGGCTGCAACGGACCGGGGACGACGCCGGGGCCGTGGTTGTGGATCACGAATGTGGCCGCACCGGGCTGCGGCTGATGAAGGTGACGGGCAGCGCCTTCACCAGCTTCGTCCGGGATGAGTACACCACGCTCCCGGAGCGCCGCGACCGTCCCCTGTTCATCCATCTCGATGTGTTCTGGACCTATCGCAACCCACACGACCTGCTCGGCGAAACCGCGTCCCATTACGTTCCCGCCGAGCAGGTGCGGGACATCGTCGGGGCGGTCTTCCACGAGTTCGTCAGCGAATCGATCCAGCATCTGGTCCACGAGATCGGCAACCGCTTGCTGGTGCGCTTCCCGCAACTGGACGTGGTCCGGTTCGTGGCCGAGAACCGGACCCGCGACCCCTTTCACGTCTCGGCGACCGACCCCTCGGTCAAGGTCTACAGCGACCCGTTTCCCGCCTTTGGCGAGATCACGTTGCGGATGACCCGGGATC
>DASYVY010000507.1:0-4289 GCA_035936535.1 Thermomicrobiales bacterium
GCTGGAACAGCTCAGGGCGGTGACCACGCCGGAGGAACTGCTTCGCCTCATTCGCTCCGTCCGCAACCAGCACATCGGCGTCGCGGTCGAAGACTACCTGCTCGATCTCGTCCGCCGCACGCGCCAGCATGACAACATCGAAGTGCGAGCCAGTCCCCGGGCGGCGCTTGCCTTGGCACGGGCGGCGCAGGCACGGGCGGCGATCGCGGGGCGGCCATACGTCCTCCCCGACGATGTGCGTGAGATGGCCGAAGTCGTGCTCGCGCACAGGATCATGCCGACCGCGCAGGCCGATCTCCTCGGCCGCTCCAATATCGAGATCGTTCGCGCGGTGATCGCCGATACTCCCGTCCCGGTCGAGTCCGCGGACGTGGCCTGACGGGAATGAACCAGCGCGAGCGCCTCGTCGCTCCCGTGCGGCGCCGTTTCGAGCGATTGGGCCGCTGGCTCGACACGCCGGAGGTCGATCTCAATACCAAGTCCTGGCTGATGGTCGCCGGGGGGATCGCCGTGATCTCCGCGCTGTTCCGGCAACCGATCCTGACGCTGATCGCGGCGGCGATCGCGATCCTTGCGCTGTCCATCCGAATCTGGTGGGATCAGTGTTTCCGCGGGCTGACCTACACCCGCACGTTCTCGACGGTCCGCGCGTTCCACGGGGAAGATATCACCCTCGCGCTCGAAGTCGTCAACGCCAAGCCGCTCCCCATCACCCGGCTCGAAGTCACCGACGGCGTCACGTCCAACGTCATCATCCAGAACCGCGCGCTGGAGCCAAGCCAGACCGACCATTCGCTCACCCTTCGCTCCCTCTTCAGCCTGGGCATGTACGAAAGGGTCACCTATCGCTACCGGATCACCTGCCGAACCCGTGGCTGGCACCGGTTCGGGCCGGCGAGCCTCTCCGCATCGGATCCACTTGGGCTTGTCACTCGCCGGGAGATCCAGCCCAGGATCGAAGGTTTTCTCGTCTATCCCCGGATCGTCCCGATCACCCATTTGATCGTCCCGGCGCGCCAGCCGTTCGGGGACTTCAGGCCCGAACAATCGCTGGTCGAGGACCCGATGCGGATGTCCGGTGTCCGTGAATACGTTCCCGGCGATAGCCCCAGGCGCATCCACTGGCGGGCGACGGCCCGGACCGGCACGATGCAGACCCGTGTCCACGAGCCGAGCGCTTCACCGGTGGCCGCGATCTTCCTTGACACGATCACCTTCTCGTATCTCTGGGAAGGGCAGAACTCGGCCCTGCTGGAGCTGGCGGTGACGACCGCCGCATCGCTCGCGAACCAGCTCCTGTCCGGGCGCTACCAGGTCGGTCTCTATGCCAACGCACCGATGCCCGGACGCGCACGGACCGTGCGTGTCCCACCAGGCCGACGCCCCGGCCAGCTCACCCGCATCCTCGAGGATCTGGCGATGCTGATGCCGGCCTTCGGGGAGCGGATCGAGCGCATGGTCGTCGAGGAGCTCCCGCGCCTGCCGTGGGGATCGACGATCGTGATCGTCACTTGTCGTGTCACCGAGAGCATGCAGCGGTCGTTGCTACGCCTGGCCCGCAGGTCGGGGACGCAACGGTTCGTGATCGTCGCGATCGGTGCCACGCCGGAGCTCGTGCCCGACCTGCGCCGTCGCCTGCCGGTCTACCATCTCGGTGATGAGGAAGCGTGGGACACGATTCCCCATATCACGCTGACAAGGCAACTCTGAGATGTTCACGCGCGATGATCCCACCCCCCGTCAACGGCGCGCCGCCAGTTATGCCTGGCCGAACCTGATCTTGCTTCCGGCGCTGATGGGTGCGCTGCATGCCGTCACGTATACGCTTCTGTTCCACCTGTTCCTGGGAGAGGATTTTGGGCTGTCCGCGGGGCATCCGCCTCCATGGCCGGGGGCGATCATGCTGATCTGGCTGGCGTCATTCTGGACGACGCGAGCGGTCGGCAGGCTCCCGGGCGACGACCGGATCGGACAGGGCATCTCCCTGGTGTGCTGGCTGGCCACCCTCTTCGTGTGGTTCGCCGCCGAACCGGTCTATCGCGACGCGAGGATCTGGTCCGACCCCGGCTCGCTTGTGGAAGGCAACGCCTATCTGGTCCCGCCGCTCCTGATCTCGATGGTCACCTGGTGGCAGGGGCTCCGCTATGCCATGGACCAGTCGAGCATGACCGCCGAGGACACGCGCGGCACCGTGCAGCGCGCCTGGCTGGTACTTGGCGGGTCGCTGCTTCTGGCAATCTTCATCGGCGGCGAGACCGGCGACGAGGCGATACGAGCGGCCAGGATCGCCGTGCCGCTGCTGCTGATCCTGAGTCTCGCGGTCGTCGCCGGGGCCGAGCTGGAAACGACCCGGCGGATCGCAGTCCGGCGCGGTGCCCAGCCTCCCGGGTGGGAACGCTGGTTCCGGCTCGTGAGCGGCCTCGGCGCGTTCGTGATCGTGCTGACGATCGTTATCCTTGCCCTGCTCGGGCCGGAGGTACTGAGCGCCATCGTCGCCGCGATGTTCACGGCATTACGCGCGATCGGGCTGGTTGTCGGATACGTCGTGTACGCGATCATCTTCGCGCTGTACCAGCTGTTCATGGGAATCGTCTGGATCCTGGAAGGCCTCTTCGGCCAAAGCTTTGGGCGGTTCGGGCCACCGGCGGTGCCTCCGATGGTCCCGATGCCCATCAACGAAGCGCTCTTCCCGGAGCAGGAGCCAACCGAGCAGTGGGAGTATGCGATCCTCCTGCGATGGGTGGTCCTCGGGCTGGTCTTGCTCGCACTCGCGATCGTGCTGTTCCGGATCGCGCGCCGATCGGGGCGGCCGTCCGACCAGGGAATCGTCGAAGCGCAGCGCGACAGCGTCTTCTCGGCGGATTTGGCGAGACAGCAGCTGCGCGACCTGTTGCGCCGGCAGCGACGCGAAGAGCGGCCCCGGCCCCTCAACCTCGATGGAACGCCGGTGAACGTGCGGGATGTCATGCGCTACCTGGAGACGCTCGCCGCGCGGCAAGGGGTTGGGCGAAGGGCAGCGGAAACGTCGTCGGACTTCCTGGACCGGTTGCGGGCGGTCTGGTCTGGCGTCTCGCCATCCCTGCTGGACCTCAATGCCCGGTATCACCGGATCCGCTACGGCGAGCATCCTGACACTCAGGAGAGCCCGGATTACCCGCCGTCTCTCAAGGACTGGACGGAGGTGTGGCGCAGGCGCAAGGATGCCGAGCCTCCTGGGCACCAGCATGAATGAGCCGACGGATTCCCCTCGCATCCGTTTCACAATGCCGGTCGCGGTGCATCTCATCCTCATTCAGGACGAGGAGATCCTGCTGCTCCGGCGTTTCAACACCGGCTACGAGGACGGCAAGTACAGCGTGATCGCCGGGCACCTCGACGGAGGGGAGACGGTGCTGGAGGCGATGGCACGGGAAGCCCGGGAGGAAGCGGGGATCGAGCTCGCGCACGCCCAGCTAGCTGGCGTGATGCATCGCCGCGCCCAAGACGAAGAGCGGATCGATTTCTTCGTCGTGTATCACGAATGGACAGGAGCGATTCGCAACCTGGAACCGCAGAAGTGCGACGAGTTTCGATGGGTGTCGGTCGGCACGCTGCCCGCGAACACCATCCCGTACGTCGCGGCCGGAATCGACGCCTGGCGATCCGGACGATAGTTCGGCAGTTTCGGCTGAGACCGCGGCGAGAGCCCTCGTGGCAAGCGACGTGACATAGCGGGCGACGTGTAGGGGTCGACCTCCTGTCGACCCTGTGCAACGCAGTTGCACCCTGGCCGGAAGGAAGAGTAGCGGCGGCTCACCACAGATGGGACGCAGCGATGCATCTCCGTGCGAAGCGCATCCGACGACATCGGACCGAGCAGCCGCACCGAGCAAATGCATCGCGAGGATGACCTCGGCGAATGGACTTTGAGGAGCCCGAGCGCCTCGATTGCGAGCTCACGGACTGACACACTGTCAGCCCCTATGAATCAGCGCTCCTGACGTCCATCTGCTCCAAGGCCCGTTGCGCTTACGGCGACACCATCGTGTAGGGGGCGACCCCTACGGTATCGTCCCGTGCCATGTCAGGAACGTCGGTCGCGAATCGGTTCCGGGATACCTGCGACGTGGCGAACGGCTCGAATCGCCGCTCCCTTTTCCTCACCGCTTGGCTCTTCACGGTGCCGGTAATCATGCTTGCGGATGATCTCGTTGAGATGTCCGAGCAGCGCATCCTGCCGGTCGAGCGCGTGGTCACGCAGGCAAGCAAAGGCCCCCCGGCCGTTTGCCTGCGAGAGCGCCCGCCGCAGG
>DASYVY010000508.1:0-4221 GCA_035936535.1 Thermomicrobiales bacterium
GTGCGATGCGGCCCGTCGCTCCGCTCTGAATGACGATCAGCCTTGGACAGCGTACTGAGGAGCAAAGCGATCGAAGGATGACATGGGGTGTTGGACAGAGTGCTCCGAGTAGCAGAGGATCCCAGGGCCGTGCCGACAGCAACGCTGGTTCCGCTCTAAAGCCCCATATTGAAATGCAATTCATCGGAAGCGGCGTCAATGTCAGCGGGCGCTTGGATGCGGTGGTGCCTACGGCAACTCTTGGGTTCGCTTGAACGAAGGGTGCTGGAGGAGAACCCTGACTCGGTGGGGTGTCGCGCGACCGTCCGGATGCCCGCGTCCCGGCAGGGTTCTCAGCAGGTACTGACATCATCAGCGGCGCGTCGGGCATCAGCAAACGGGCGACTCTGTCGACCACGGCCACATCGCCCAACCCGGCGCTGGTCATCATCTTCAGCGATCCGGTGTCGGCGCGCTCGTTCAACAATTCGCGTTGCCGAAGCAGCGTCCGTGTCCGCTGTGCGATCGCGAGGCCACTGTCGATCACCAGAATGCCCGCTCCAACATAGGTCTCGATCTCGCCGCGCAAGAACGGGTAATGGGTGCATCCGAGCACAACGACATCGGCACCCGCCTCGAGCATTGGGTCCAGCAGCGGTCTCAGAGCCCCCACGACCTCGGGGCCGGAGAGTGTGCCGGCCTCGACCAACTCGACAAGCCCAGTCGCGGCCACCGTTCGGACTTCAATCCCGTTGGCATGCGTCTCGATCAGCCAGCGCAGTCGCTCCCCCGCCACGGTCCGGGGCGTCGCCAGCACCCCAATCCTGCCCGACCGGGTCAGCTTGACCGCCGGCTTCACGGCGGGCTTCAGACCCACGAACGGGATCCCGGGGAACTCCAGGCGGATATGCTCGATCGCCATCGCACTTGCGGTATTGCATGCGACGACGATGGCTTTCGCCCCGTCATCGATCAGCATCCGCGAGATCCGCTCGGATCGCTCCTGGATCTCGGCCCTCCCGCGAACGCCATACGGGCAATAGGCATTGTCCGCGTAATAGACCAGATCCTCGGGGAGCAGCAGCGCGCGAATCTCGCGCAGGACACTCAGTCCACCAAGACCCGAATCAAATACACCGATCGGCTGCTGGTCATTCATCACTCGCGTCATCATCTTTCCGGCGCGCCGCAAACGGGCGATCGTCTGGCTTCCACGGATCAGGCCTATCCCGAAGCGTCGGTACCAACATATCCAGGCGAGGATGCACCCGTGGCACCCAGACGCCAGGCATGCAGCAGTGTCCACCGAAGGCCATGCCACCACTCGCCAGCCCAATCGTCGCTGCGGAAGGCAAACAGGTGGAGGTACTCGGCGGTAAAGCGGCGGGGGCCGATCGGCGCGGCATCGCGGATAAACGCATGCACCTCATCAAAGAAGAAGTCCGGGATATCGGCCATCGCCAACGTAAGATGGGCGAAGAACCGCTCCATCGCCCATTCCCGCGACGTGAAGTCGCAGTGCGGGTGGATCAGCGGGCCGAGGGCGGTGAACACGGCTTCATGCAGGGCCTGGATCTCGGCATTCACCTCGCCATGGTCGCCGTGCTGCACATCGAGGGAGACACCGCCACGGCCAAACGGAACCGGACCATTGTTGACGACGGTGAACGGCGAGCGACCCGCCAGCGCACCATCGACCGCCCGGACGATGTCGTCGATCGCCGCATCCGTGCGGAAGAACCCCTTGATCGTCGCATGGGGCATAAAGACGCCGCCCGCGACGAGGCCGAACTGCCGTCGCAGCAGATCGTGCATCTCCGCCTGAGCCCTGCACATCGCGTAGGACGGCCGGAGGTAGAGGCCGAAACGCACATTTGCCTGTTGCTCGAACGGTGCGTAGGCGATCCCGGACATCAGGACGGTTCGGTTTCGCTGTAGAGCGCTTCGATCAGCGCCTCCGTCTCGACCGGTCGCGCGTTGGGCGCGGGCACTCCCGGAGCGGTGACGTTGCGCTGGATCTCCGGGACCGTCGCCCAGATGTGCAGCTCTCGCTCCTCACGCCGGGCCAGCTCGTGGCCACCGACGATCGTCATCGTGTTGACCAGCAGCGAGTCACCCGGTCGCTCGTTCATCAGCACGTCGTAGAACCGGTAGTCGCCCGATTCCAGGCGAAAGAGGGCGATATCGGCGCGGCTGCCCGGGGCCAGTGTCCCGGCGTCCTCCAGGTGCACCGCCCTGGCGGCGTTGATTGTGGCGCAGGCGATGACGTCAGCGAGTGGCATACCCAGGTTGATGAACTTGGAGAGGGTGGTCGGCAGGTCGAACATCGGCCCCTGAACCGCCAACTGGTGGATGTCGCTGGAGATCACATCCGGCATGATCCCCTGCTCCAGCATCCGCTCGGCCACCTCGTAGCCGAACGAGCCAGTGCCATGGCCAACATCGAGGATCAGCCCCTGCTGCTGGAGCGACTTGATCTCCGGGCGCACGATTCCCGCGGCGTCGCCGATGTTCATGTCCTGGTGCGTGAAGCAGTGGGTCAGGATGTCGCCCGGCCGCAAGTGGGGAATCACCTCTTCGATACCCGGCGGCGATGTCCCGATGTGCGTCATCAGCGGCAGGCTGACACGGTCCGCCAGCTCGCGGGCGCGAGCAAGCGGCTCGATCCCGACGCCTCTCGTCGTCCGCTGATCGATCCGCGCCTTGATCCCGAGGACCAGGTCGCGGTTGCGCTCAACCATCTCGGCGGCGAGATCGACATCCCAGTAATCCGGATTCGCAAGCTCCCAGCTTGGGGCGACCAGCCCGATCGATGACAAGTTGAGCAAGGCATAGATCCGGACATCGCTCGGCGTGGCGATGTACTCGCGAAACCCCGGAAAGGTATACGCGCCGGCGCTCCCCACATCGAGCCAGGTCGTCACTCCCGTTCGGGCGGCGACCGGATCGGCTTCGATGCCCCAGTACGTCGCTCCCCAATAAATATGCGTATGCAGATCGACGAGTCCCGGGACGACGAGCTGCCCGTCCGCCTTGATCTGCCTTCGGGCCTTTCCGGCATCGAGCTCCGGCTCGACGGAGAGAATCCGGCCGTCAAGGATCGCTACGTCGAACCGGCCGTCCTTCCCCGACGCCGGATCGATCACGTGCCCGCCGGTGATCACGGTATCGAAGCGATGACCCCCAAACTCGGATGCCGCCGCCGTGTTCTCGCCGTCCGTGTCGCCTGTCCCACTCACCGGTTCCGCACCTCTCGCTTGTCGGGATCATCGAAGCCACCTGCGAGGCAGTGTATCGGAGAGTTCGAGCGGAGGCGACACGTTACCTGTCAACGATTGTCGGGTTCTGGTGAGGACTTCGCATCGGGCCACTGAACCGGGTGCGGAAGGAAACCGTACGGTTTTTCGGGCATACGGTTTGTACGGTTTTCACGGTTTTATCAGGTGAGGTTTATCAGGTGAGGGCCGGCACCTTTGCCAACGAGCAATGGGCGATCATGGAGCCCAGTCGTACGGGTCAACTCCATGTTGATCCCCTCCGATCATGAATGGGCCGCATCGCACCGTGGCCGCTCAATGGCTTTGCCATTGCCTATTGGATCGCCCGCACGGCGCGGTGATTTCGTACGGGTCGACGTATAGGCAGTTCCGAAGGAACTGAGCGAATGCGACCCGTTCATGTTGACCCCGCTCCGCGTTCGGTCACAAGCGGACCGCGCCCCGTTCGTTGACCGTCCAGCCGGCGTGGGCGCGCGCCGCCCATCGACCGCCGAACGGCAGCACCTCGATCGGAAAACCGAAACACGCCGACACGAGTTCCGATGTCAGCATCTCGCCGACCGGTCCCGAGGCAAGGATCCGCCCCTCCCTGAGAAGGAGGACATGCGTCACGCTCGTCGGCAGATCTTCGAGGTGATGAGAGACCATGATCGTCGGCAGATCGGGTTGGGAAACAACGAACTGGTCCAGCGAGGCGAGCAGTGCCTCGCGAGCCGGGAAGTCCAGGCCGGTGGCCGGCTCGTCGAGCAACATCAGATCGGGACAGGAGACCAGCGCTCGCGCAATCAGGATGCGTTGCCGTTCGCCATGCGAGAGCGTCCGAATCTCCCGCTCACGCAACGCGGCGCAGCCCACGAGCTCCAGCAAGTCGTCCGCCCGCGTGAACTCGTGATCGCCCCAATCCTCCCACCGGGGCCAGGTGGTGTTCCGCAGGCCAGTGAGCACGACCTCACGGCCATTGAGC
>DASYVY010000509.1:0-2552 GCA_035936535.1 Thermomicrobiales bacterium
CACGAGCCGGAGCACATTGATCGGTGGCTCAAGCAGGATGGGGGCAACATCCATCATGCCGAATAGCCGTGTGCCGATCGTATTGGTCATAAGCAAGGTCCAGTGCCGGTCGACCGCCAGGGCCGGAAAGGGTTCGTGCCCGGACAGGATCAGCTCCACCGCGCGGCGGGCCCCGCGCAACTCGGGGTCATCGAGCGTGCGCTCCCGGTACACGGGCGAGAAGCCCGCCGCGACGAGAAGCGCGTTCTGGGCGCGAAGTGGCAGCCCGAGTTGCCGAGCCAGGTGCAGCACCATCTCGCGGCTAGCACGCGAGCGACCGGTTTCGAGAAAGCTCAGATGGCGAGCGGATATCTCCGAGGCGGTTACCAAGTCGAGTTGGCTCATGCGCCGTCGTTCGCGCCAGAAGCGGAGATGATCGCCCAGGGTCTGCCCAGGGACGGACGGGGCAGGCATGGTTTCGCGGCTCGCGCCAGCGCTGGTTCTGAGGATGGTACTGGTCCTCCTACCGATATCCTACCCGGTTTTCGCCGCTGAATTCACTTACCTCCGAGGTAATTGTCTTGTCCCCTTCACGGCCCGATGCTGGAGGCAGGGGTCCGGGATCTCGTACGGTGCGAGGACGATGCCGGACCTAACCGCATGAAGGGGATGTCATGACAGCAACTGGCACGATCGGGACGGACACAACGACCGCGGTCGTCGATCGCTACTTCGGTATCTGGAATACGACCGACGCGGACCGGCGGGCTCAGCTCATTGCGGAAACGTGGGCGGACGACGGGATCTATCTCGATCCGGTCATGCGCGGTGATGGACACAGCGGAATCGACGCGATGATCACCGGGTTCCAGTCCCAGTTCCCGGGCATCCGCTTCCATCGAGCCGCCCCGATCGACGCCCACAACGACCGCCTGCGCTTCTCCTGGGTGCTCGTCGCCTTGGAAGGCCCGGTGATCGCGATGGGGACCGATGTCGCGGTGCTGTCCGACGATGGCCGCCTGCAAGCGGTCACCGGATTCTTCGACCAGGCGCCCGCCCTTCCCCAGAGCTAGAACCTCCCAACGACGGAGCGACGGCCGATCCCGCAGGGGAGGTCACAGGAGCCTCCAGATCCGGGCTCGATGCGGCTGCTGGCACAGCGTCAGCCCCTCCATTGCCCGGCGAGGAAACGTGCAACCGGATTCCGTTTCACCCCGTTTTTTGAAGACTGGAGCTTTCCATGGTGACACTCGAACGACGCGATTCGTTTCTGACACTCAGGCAGGCCCTCTTGACCGATGCCGTTGTCTCCGGCCTGGTCGGCGTGCTGTCCCTCGCCGGTGCCCGATGGCTCGATTCGCTGCTCGACCTTCCCGCTGCACTGCTTGCCGGGTCGGGGGCAATCATGGTCGTCTATGCGGCTGGGCTGCTGATGCTGGGGAACCGCGATCGTATTCCGGAGACGGCAGCGCGGACTGTAGTCGCCGGAAATCTGGTGTGGGCGGCTGCCTGCGTCGTCCTGCTGGTCGGTGACTGGATCGAACCGAACGCAGCGGGTATCGCCTTTATCCTGGTGCAGATCGTCGCAGTGGTTATCTTCGCCGAGATGCAGGCGATGGCCCTGCGCGCATCCCATTAGCGGGTACCTGCCCTCTTTGGCAATCGGGGTTCGAGCACGGCGGTCTGCCTCCTCGCTCTGACCCCGATGGAGGGGGTGGACCAGGCCGGTAAACGTTTGCACCGCCATACAGAGGCGCCATGGCAGAGACACAGAGAAGCCCACTAACCTTGCGGTTACTGGGCTTCCCTACCGTCAGCGGCAGCGTGTCGTCGTGTCCCCGGCCGGCTCTTTCCGGTGCGCGTCATTGCTGATGGCACCGGCTCCGGTGAGCACCCGGTGCTTCATCGCCGACCCGAAGGCCATACGCTGAAGCCCCTTCCGACCGTCCTGCCGAACCGGATCGACAACCACCAGAGCGTTTGCCCGGAGCGTTCCGTGGAACGCCTCGCCTCCACGGATGGAGGCGTTACCAGCAAGCTGGTATCGGGACTTGGCGTGATCGAAACGAGTTCGTCCAGCCTTCGCTACGAGCCAACGCAGCCACTCTGCCGTTCTCTTTTCCGGCCCCAGGTTACCTGACGGGCTACCTGTACGTTCACTCTATGGGGCCGGTGCCAAATTGTCAACCCCCTGTGAAAAAGTCCTTTTTGGGTTGGCCATTCGTCCGTGGGGACGCGGATTCCGGCGGCGTCCTGCATTCCTGCGTTCGCTGCCCTCACCCCCTGGCTTGACACCCGGCCGGCACCGCTGGGCTAGTGCTGTGGCGCGACCGGGTCCGTGAACATGCCGTCGGGGTCGAACCCGATCTCGCCCGGCTCCCCCGCCAGCTCGACCGCGCCCGTCGCCAGCAACGGCTCGATCAACGGCTCCGACGCCAGGAAGTGCGTCAGCGACTTGGTCGAAGCGATCCTGAGGATTCGCGCCTGGCCGTCCCGCATCCTGAGCGCGGAGGCGATCGCCAGCTGCAGCGCCTGGCGGTCTGTGTCGACGGTGATCGGGATGCGCGCCCCCT
>DASYVY010000510.1:0-4029 GCA_035936535.1 Thermomicrobiales bacterium
GTTTCGCCCAGTTGATGCACGAGGCTGAGGTAGTGAATACCCCGTCCGACGACCTCGGGATCGAAGAAGTCGAAGCGCGCCATGTGCATCAGCATCCGGTCATGCGCCTCGGCGAGGACGGTGACGTAGAGGGCCACCCCATCGTTCGCGGCAACGTTGAAGGCGAACTGGTTGCCGAGGATCGTTTTGCCTGTTCCCGGTTCGCCGAGAAGCAGGTAGGACGCACCACGGAGCATGCCATCTTGCAGGACCGCGTCCAGCCCCGGGACGCCGGTAGCGGCACGCTCCGGTATCGATCGTCGCGCCTCGCGCGGCTGATTCTCGTCTGTCATCCCGTGCCCTGGCTCCTCGCCCCCCATACAGCCCATCCTCCCGGATGTCGCCAGCCACGTCAGTTTATCGCAGGCCGGGCATCGGCTGCGGCATTCACGTGTCGTACCCGGAGCGTCGTTTCAGAGAAAGTCGCTCGGTGCGCCGCTTGATGCGCTGCTCATAGGCAATCGCGAAGTGATTCGGGGACCGCATCCGCTTCAAGGCTCCTCGTCGTCTCCAGGCAACGCGCACCGTCGACCATCGGCACCAACGGTCCTTGCCGGGCACACGCGGTGCCCCTTTCGGCGACAGTCTCTCCATCTGTCCGGCGCGGGACGGAACGGATCTCCGGCTGGCTGCCGGCGGGCATGCTGAGGACACTGGTTGCGCCCACTGCCCGCCCCGCGAGCGATCCCGGCATATCTCCCGACTTGGATCGGCTGCAATCAGGGAAACTCTCTATGCGCCGGCAGGCCTTCGGGGGATGGGTTGATCCCGAGGGGGCGCTGCCTCCTGAATGGCGATGCCGGAACTGGCCCGGTGAGTCGGGGCGATCGGACCGTGCCGTCGTTTCACGGCTTCGGAATCACAACGCCAGCAAGAGAGCCGCATAGGCGCCGGCGCCGATGAGGAACGCCCAGAACCGGCTCTCGCGGTCCTCCGGCAACTCTTCCTTCAGGACGTTGAGAATGACTCCTCCCGCCAAAAACGCCAGGAGGATGGCAAGTGCCGCCTCCGAAACCTCACCGGTCCAGCCAATGGCCCAGCCCCCCAGGAGCGCCACGGTGAACACCCAACGGGCGATCCGATGGTACCCATCCTTGTAATGCTCCCGGAGGCCATAGTCGGTCGCCACGAAATGCGGGGCCATGGCAATCGCGAAGAGAACGAGCGTGCGGTCCTGGCCTTCCTCGCCGCGTTGGGTGATGAGGTATCCGATCAAGGCGTTGTAGGCAGCAAAGGAGGACTCATGGATCCAGAACATCTCCCTGCTGGTCGCGTCCTCGCCGCTCGCGCCGCGCTGTTGCTTCCTGGAACTCACCGCCGCCCGTTCCAGCCCGTAGAAGACGACGAGGCCGGCGAGCGCGATCAGATAGACGTGGTGCTCGAGCGCGGCCAAACCTTCGTCCGCGGCCTCCGAGACGGTTTCCTGCGCCTCGCTCAAATCCGGGAGCAGGTGAACGAAGACGTAGGCGACTGAGACGCCGCCGGCCACGGACAGCCAAGCACTGCGCGGTGTCCCCTCCAGAAAGCGAAGCTTGCCGGCGAAGATGTGAACGAGCGCCAGCACGATCACCGACACCAGCGAAATTCCTGCCTCCATCGAACACGATCCTTCCGATATGGCACTGCTGTGCCGGCAAGGGGCAGCGGTTCTGATCAGGTGGTGGAAGGGACGTTCGGTGGCGCCTCAGCCGGCTGGTCAGGAGCACGACCGTTGGCGGCCAGTCCCTCCCGAACCAGCGCCAGTTCCCGGCGAAGGGTCGCGATCTCCTCCCGCAGGGCGGCATCTTCCTCTGTCTTTGCCCCCGTTGCTTCGGTGCTGCCGATCAGGTAGGTCGCGATCGAGGCGGTGATGAAGCCGAACACGCTGACCGCGAACACCCGGATCAGGATCGCGATAATCCGGGCCTCGGTGCTGACGACGTACTTCTCGTTGTTGATCGTGGTCACCATTGCGGCGGACCACCAGAGTGCATCCCCGAAGGTCTGGATCGGAGCGTCGGCGATGTCCCGATCGAAGTAGAGCACTCCCACCGCGCCGGCGAGCATGACCAGCACCGTGAGCCCGCCAACATAAGCGAACTGCCGGCCGCGAGTGATCTTGCGCAGCACCCGGATGCCACGGTTGATTCCGCCGAGCAGGCGCACAAGGCTCATCGACCGCAGCACCCGGACCGCCCGGAACGCCCGGAACGGGCGCAGGAAGGGGAGGCCGAGGGACAGGGCGGCAAACCAGTTCTGGCGCAGGAACTCGCCCTTGGCGGGGGCGATCAGGAACCGGACGATGAAATCGACCAGAAAGATCACCCAGATCACCTGCAGGGCGGTACCGACCCGTTCCTGGTTTTGGGTGCTGAGCCCGGTCGAGGTGTAGTCCAGGAGAAGCAGGACGAGAAAGCAGAAGCCCAGCGCGGTCATCGCCGGTTCGAGGATAGATTGCACATTCTCGAGCAGTTCGAACCGCTCGCTGCGAACGGCGACGCGCTTGGCATCCCTGGTGTTCGGCTGAGGGTGGTGCTGACTCGACATCGTGCTCCTGGGTGTCGCGGGCGTGTAAAAACGGCCCTCCTGAGATACGGGCGCTGTCATCGCACAAGCAAGGTTCGGTCCCCCCGGTTCGCGCCGGCACGAGGATGCATCACCCCGAGGCACCAGGCGTCACGGGCCATTCCAGCCTGACCCCCCAGACACGATGACCACGGCGCACGCCGATGAGGGGTCCAGCGGTCAAGGAGACGCGGGAACGATCATGGCATGACGAATTGATCTCTGTTGTGGAGCTGGAGGCGGCGAGCACGACGGGAGCGTCGGATATGTGGGGACGACGGCTGTGTCCGGCCCAGGCACGCAGAGGGGGGGCACGCCACCGGCAGAAGGGGATACGCTCGCAACAGCCGTGTTCGCTGACCGGGATGGTAGCTGCTTGTGGCTCGTCTAGAACGTGCGGCCCAGCACTTGGTCCCACGGCTGCGGAGCGGCGACGCGGAGGATCTCCTCTTCCTGGTCGCGGACGTAGAGGTAGAGATGGGCGAAGAATTCCGCCTCGGGGAGAGGATAGGTCGGGTTGATGCAGAGGTACGCGTGTCGCCACGGCGAGCGGACCCCGGGCTCGCAGCGGACCTCGATTCGCTGGCCCACCCGCAGGCGGTACGTCAGGCCGGGATGGATCCGTGAGGGCAACTCCAGGTATCCCTGGCGCCGAAGCTGATTCCAGAGCGCGTCACCGAGCGTGGTCCGCGCCACTTCTTCCGCACGGCGGCGGGCATCCTGGTAATCCCGCGACGAGAATCCCATGCCCGCGGTGCGCTTGGGGAGGTGGTCCCAGCGGTGCCGCCAGGGCAGCTCTACCGGACCTTCGGGATCCCCCGGTGCGGTCACCTCTTGACCGTGCAGCCACGCCTGGCATCGGGACCACCATGATGGCCCCGATGCCCGTTGCGATCTATCCATGCTCATTGGCGCAATCCGCCTGTTCATGCTGGAACGTCCAGCGGACTAGCCACCCGCGATGGGAGCGATGATCTGGTATTCCTCGGCGTCCGGGTCGAACGGCTTGCGGTCGATCACATGGACGCCATCCACCTTGCGTGAAATCGCGCAGCCGCTGGCACGGGCTTCTTCGATGATCCGCTCGGCGTCGGCGACAGCGCGCCGGGCTTCTTCGGTGTCGGTCGTGGTCCATTCGACAAGTTGATGGCCGTGACGGTTGGCGACGATGATGCGACCCATGGTGCCCTCCTGTGCCATGAACGATGAACGATGAACGACCCCGGCGCTGTGGATGTTGGTTGTCCGGGGCACTATCGTACGCCTGGCACACCCGGATTGCAAGCCGGCAATCCGCCTGCCTCCCCTGGAAACCGATGACCTGCGGTGACCGCCGCCACGGCATCGGAAATGCAGCGTTTCGTCACCGGCGTATCTCGACATGTCCGCCCCGAGCGGTATCCGGGCGCTGCGTGACGCCGGCGAAATCAGCACGGCGTCGTGCCG
>DASYVY010000511.1:0-2307 GCA_035936535.1 Thermomicrobiales bacterium
CCGCGGGATGACCCGTTCCAGGAACGTCCGGTTCTGGAAATGGTCATAGGTCCATGCGCCGCTCTGGTCGAACAGGTCGTTCCACTGGGTATACCCGAGTTCTTCGATCTTCCGATACGCAGACTCATGCTCCGCCTGGTAATAGCGCACACCACCCTCCTCTCGGCTCCTGTCCGTGTGCGATCCGGCTCAGTGTGTCTCCGACGCTCCGGACGACGACCGAATAGGCGCTTGTTTCTCTACCGGCACACATTCCGACACCTGGCTGCCTTCAGGCACGGCCCAGTCGCCCATCAGCGGGCCGCGGCGCTCGTGCACTGGTCCTGGCCCGATCCCCCGGCCACGGTGCGATTCAGCAATCGCGATGACAGTGCGTTGATCGGTTGAGACCGCCCCAAACTTCCGCACGGCCAGGCCTCGATCTCGGTGGGACCCACGCGGAAGGGCGGACCGGCGCTTCCGCGTGGTCGGGACTCCAGAGCCGAACCGGATGGCCCCGGGGTTTTCCTGAGCGCGCGAGCGTTACTTGCGACGCGGTGCGCCGCCTCCCTTTGAGGGAGCCGCTTCGGGTTCACCACCCTTTGTCGGAGCTGCCTGGGGCGCACCGCCCTTGGTGGGAGCGGCATTCGGGGGTGACAGGTTCTCGGTGACGAGCGCGTTCTCGCCGAAGAAGAAGTCGTCCATCTCCCGGCGGAGCAACCGTCGCGTTTCGGGATCGGCGGGATTCAGTGCGTAGTGGTTGATGAGAATGGTCATGTGCGGCTGCCAGAGGGCGTACCCTTGGGCCGACACATTGTCGAAGATGCGCTGTCCGAGCTCGCCTGGAAAGGGGGGCTTCTCCAGACCCGGCAGCTCACGGCCCAGCTTGACGCAATTGACCATCCTGACCATCTGGGACATTCTCCGTAGGAGGACGAGGTGATCCGGTGCGCGAGGGGAGCGCCATGGTGCCGACCGGAGCCGAGAACCCACAGCACAGGTACGTGCCCCGAGTGTACTACAGAGGGATTTTCCGGAGTTGACCATATGAGTATCACAGCATTGTTGCCGGACTCCCTCCTGGAGCGGGCAGAGCCGCTGTCATGCGGACGCTACCTCCGGAGACGGGGCCGATGGATCGGGACACGATGCAGAGCATGAATGCTGACCGGCGGGTTCCGCGCCTGCTGTGCTCGACCGGAGCGATCTCCCGTGGGCCGGATGCCACGGCCGAGAGTCGCGTGACGACCTACGGCCCCCGGCTCCTCGCTGACGGTCTGGAGGTGATGATCTACGCGACGTGGTATGGCCGGCTGGATGAGATCGCCGGCCGTTTTCGGACGCTTGGCCACCCGATGCCGGTGACGCATGGCGAGAAGTCGATCGGGCCGGACCTCGTTGCCAGGGACACGGCGGTGCGCGACACGGCCTTCCTCCGCTTCGAGGAGAACTGCCGGTTCACCTCGGAGATCGGGGCGGACCGGATCGTCCTCCACCTTTGGGGACTGCCTGATGGCGACGCACTGATCGACCGGCAACTGGAGGATCTCCCGCGTTTGCTGGACATCGCCGATCACCATGCCGTGACGCTTGCAGTCGAAGCTATTCCCTGCATCGTCTCGGACCCGCTGTCGGTTATCCGGCGCGTGCTCGAAGCCGACGATCGGGCGCGAGTTGCCATCGAGACGGAGTTCCTGGCCATGCACGGCCAGCTCGACGCCGTCTTTGCGGCGGAATGGCTGTGGGCCTCCTCCTCCGTGGTTCACGTCCACATCAAGGATTTCGATGGACAGCTGCTCGACGTGACGGGACGTCGCCGGTACCTTCTGCCCGGACAGGGAACGATCGATTTCGAACGATGGCTCGTTGATCTCGCGGGCACGGGATACCACGAAGCCATAACGCTGGAGGCGCCGGTCGTCGACGATGCCGGCCATGTTGACGTGGACGCCGCCAATGCCGTCCTCGATGGACTTCGCAGCCGGATCAGGGATGCATGGTCCCCAGGGAGCTGACGAGCGAAAGCGTCACCGGTGTCATGCGTGTCGTTGTGCTCGGTATGCCGTGCGCATTTACATGGGAGGTGGTGACCGCGGCGATGGCGCGCAACTCGGAGGACCGCGTTTTCGATCTCCGCGCGGTCTTCCTTGCCGGTCAGGGAAGTGGGGCGGCCCTCAGGATCCCGGACCGGGTTTCCAACGCCCCGCCCGCCGGAATGGTGGTCGAGCCGGTGCCCAGCCGTGCAACGTTCGCGAGTGCTGGCTTCCGGGACCGAATCGCGGCGCTTGCCCCCGACATCGTCGTCGTCGCCTGCTTTCCGTGGCGAGT
>DASYVY010000512.1:0-2414 GCA_035936535.1 Thermomicrobiales bacterium
GTCGCCGCTCGTTGTGATCGTTGTTCTGGCGGGAATACGCCGCCCGTTTCGTTGGGACGACTTGCGGATTACTGATTACATGGAAGCGGCCCGAGGGAGGAGTTCGCGCTTGGCGAAGTCGAAGAAGCCCTCCTGGTCCGGCCCCACCTGGTGCAGGTAGACGTGGGTGTACCCGGCGTCCGCGAATTCCTTGATCCCGTCGAGGTACTTCTGGGGATTGGGGCCGCAGACGATCTTCTCCTTGACCATCTCCGTCGTCACCAGCTGCATCGCCTGCCCGTAGTACAGCGGCAGCGCCACTTCCTGGCTGAACTGCCCGGGCAGCACCGTGTATCCCCAGATCTCCCGCGCGGTCTCGGCCGCCTTGTCCTCATCCTCGCCCCAGCAGACGGTCAGCTGCCCGTAGACCGGTCCGGGCTCGCCGCCCGCGCCGAGATAGACCTGAACGACCTCCGCATCAGGCGAGGTGTTGATCAGCCCGTCGCCGTACTTGCCGGCGAGCACGGCCGATTCCGGGCCGGCCGCCGCGATGTAGATCGGCGGCAGCGTCTCCGGCAGCGTGTACAGGCGGGCGTTCTCGACCGTGTAGAACTCGCCGTAGTGGGTGGTGTATCCCCCCTGCCACAGCTCCCGGATCACCGCCAGCGACTCGATCAGCATGTCCTGGCGACGCGAGATCGGCGGCCAGTGCTCGCCGGTGATGTGCTCGTTGAGGTACTCCCCCGTGCCGACCCCGAAGTTGAACCGCCCCGGCAGCATGTCGGCGACCGTTGCGACCGCCTGGGCAATGATCACCGGATGGATGCGGATCAGCGGCGCGGTGACGCCCGTCATGATCTCGATCCGCTCCGTCGATTGGGCGATCCCGCCAAGGGTGCTCCAGACAAACGGGCTGTGGCCCTGGGAATCGAGCCAGGGATGAAAGTGATCGGAGATCGAGGCGAAGCTGAATCCGGTCTCCTCCGCTCGTCGCGCGAGCGCGACCAGCTCGTTGGCGTGGAACTCTTCGCTGGACAGTGTGTAACCAAGTTGGACCACGGTGCGGCATCCCTTCGGTGACATGCGGAATCGATGGTGACATGCCCTAAAGCAAGCGACATGTCACCTTTGCCGCCTGTATCACAGATTGGATGCCACCATCCTGCGACAACGCAGTTGCCACCATGGCGTAGTACGCTTCGACCCTAGGCTGCATGCCGCCCTCACCATTCCGCACACTGGAACCGCCCACGAGGACACGATGACGACACCGTATGGCCAGACCGCTGTTGAATCGGCTGCCGACCCCACCCATTGGGAGCTTTGGCCTGCGCCTGAACACCCGGAAGCCCTGTACCAGCGGTTCCCGGAGTTCACCTGCCAATGCCCCCGGTCAGGCTATCCCGACTTCGCCACCGTCCATCTGATTACCATCCCGGATAGGCGTGTCGTCGAGCTCAAGCATCTCAAGCTTTGGCTGAACAGCTTCCGTGATCGGCAGATTTCGCACGAAGCCGCGACCGCCGAAATCCTGGAGACACTGGTCGGGACGATCTCTCCCCGGCTTGCCTTTCTGCTCATGGAATACACGCCGCGAGGCAATCTGACGACCTTCCCGGTGGTCGAGCACCGCTCCCCGGCCTTGGACGAACTGCGGCCGGGCGATCCCCTTGCGCTGGCGGTAGCGAATGCCGACCTGCTGAAGGCACGGGTCATCGACCGAGTGCTTGTCCGGGCGATCGGATAGAGTCGCGTTTCCGGCCCGTCTTCCGTCCCCTCCTGCGCAGTTCCACACCCCTTGGCGTGCTGCCCGGCGCGCTGCCAACAGTGCGTTTCCGATCGGGCTCGGGATTGTCATCTTCCTGGCCGCCGCGTGATCCGGTTGCGGGCTACCTGCGTTGCCCGATCGACGGCGCCATCACCTGGGCAGTTGCGCGAGACCAGGTGAAGAAAGTGGGCAGTCTGTCAACGGGCTGCTGTGCCGTGTGCTGTGCGTCGATCGGGCGGCATTGGTGTCTTCTTAGGGCGTTCTTAGATTCCTCCCTAACACTGGTTGATGAGAGCCGGGCCTGCCCCTGTTTCCCGGAGCAGCGGCACGCCCGGTCGATCCCGATACCGTGTGACACCAGAGGTGTGGAGGAATCTGCTCATGAACGTTGGCCAAATCTCCCGGTTCGTCCTCGGACACAAGGCGCTCGTGGCGGGCTTCTGGCTTGTTGCGGTGATCGCCAGTATCGCCCTGGCGGCCTACATCTACTTCTTCGTTCGCGGCCTGATCGAGACCCGGGTCAGCGACGCCATGGACAACGCCTGGTCGCTCGTCTCGCTGGAGCGGCGGCTGGGCCTGTTCCACGAGGCCACGATCCAGCGCTGGCTGCTCGATCGCGACTGGCTGGTGACGGTTGCCAACGCGATCTACATCTACGGCCATTGGC
>DASYVY010000513.1:0-4343 GCA_035936535.1 Thermomicrobiales bacterium
CCCGACAACACCCGCCCTGGCCATCACGCCCGGGCCGTTGTCGCCTGTTGCGTTAACCACCAGGTGCTCAGGCGAGAGTCTTCTTCCAGACCCCTTCGTAGGCGATGGGCACGAAGCCGACCGCTTCATTGACATCCAGCATGGGACGGTTCTCCTCGGCATTGTCCGTCAGGATGGACGGTGATTCGGGGCTGAACGCCTGCAGCTGCTGGATGTTGGCGATCTTGGTGAGCATGCCGAGCCGGTGGCCCCGGTGCTCCTTCAGCACCAGCGTGACGCCCTGGTGCACCGGGCGGCTCCGGTCCTCAGGCACGCTCAATCCGTTGTACGCCACCAGGTTCCCGGTCGGGAGGTGTTCGATCGCCGCCACGAGCGCCGTGCGCCGGGCCCTGATCCGGCGCTCGTCGTTCTGCCGAACGCGCTCGGCATCCCACGGCTCCTCGTCGATCTCGAGGTTTCCGGCCGGGGCGTCGGTGGCCATCCGGGTGAAGATCACGGCCACGTCTCCCCGCCATCGCTCCGGCGTGGAGCCATGCCAGGTGTGGACGCGATAGTCAGCGCCCGCCTTGGCCGCGGCCCTAAGGTGCTTCTCCAGCGTGGCCGGGTCGACCGGGAGGGGGAGCACGCTGTAGCGAGCGATCTGCTCCAGGGTGTAGCCGCGATCCAGCAGGAAGCGCGCGTTGCGCTCCTCACGGGGGATCGAGCCGAAACCGGTGGGCGATGCCAGCCGCGGTCCCTCCGTGGGATGGTAGAAGGCACCGCCCTGAACGACCGGCCGCCCGGCGTCACGGGCGAGCGCTTCCATCCGGTCGCACATGGCCGTGCCGATGCCCTGCCGCCGCCAGGCGGGATGGACGCCGACCCCAAGCCAGGTGACCCGGGTCGTGGGGTCAATCGACCAGCCGGCGAAGGCACTGGCGACCATCGTTCCGTTCTGCCGTGCCACGTGCCAGTGCTTGCGCTCGTACTGCTGGTCCTGCGCAATGGCGAGCATCGCGGCCGGG
The DNA here is from genome assembly GCA_035936535.1 of Thermomicrobiales bacterium. Classification (GTDB taxonomy): domain Bacteria; phylum Chloroflexota; class Chloroflexia; order Thermomicrobiales; family UBA6265; genus CADCWJ01. Next base: position 1,005 of record DASYVY010000513.1, read on the forward strand.
GTGTCGGGGACGGCGGCCGGTCCCAGCGCTTCGACCAGCAGCAGATTCCCCAGCTCGTTGGCGGCGCGGAACTCGTTCGCCTCTGAGGCGTCCAGCGATGCGGGGATGGGGAGCTCGTCGATGGTGAAAGGCATCGTCATGGTCAGGTCCTCCCGTGGCAACAACCCCATCGGAAATGCTGCGACAGGACGACCGCCCCAAGAACTGTGAGCAGCCGTCTCGATGGTGTGCTCTAGTTGACTACGCCGCCATGGCCTCGATTTCGGATGCCGACCACGATACCAGCGATAGTGCGCGTGGAACATACCCCACGACCTCCGGCGCAGCGGGTGGAGACAGACGAACGATCTGGTCGTCGCGCGCCACTCTCCGTCCCCGCAACCCCGCCTTCATCCCGCCCGCCAGGACATAGAACGCCAAGTCGGCGGTGTGGTGGACGTGCAGCGGGGTGGCGAAACCGGGCGGATGGCCTGGCAAATGAGACTGCTCAATCCACCGACACGGGGGTGTGCGTGATTCACTCCATGTCCGGACTGACTCGCCTGATCGCGCCGTAAGCCCGATAGGATGACACAAACGTGTCCGTGGAGATGTGCTGGCCACTAGCGTCAGAGACACGGCGAACCACCGTCACCCGGAGCCCGTCCATAGCCGATTGGTCCGGCAGCACGGTGCCCGCAGGGAGCGCTGGATCCGCGACGACATCTACACTCGTCGGCGCCTGTTCGATCACCTCGATGATCGGCTCGTCGAACTCCACAGTGTAGCCGGGATCGGCACCGAGCAGTTCCACCCGCAGAGTGCCGTCATCAGCGGCAATAGCCCGGACCAAGAGCCATGATCCCGTCGTGTTCTCAAAGCGGAAGTCGGTGCTGGCTTCGGGAACGTTTCCATCCTGGACAATCGAGGCATCGTACCCAGGCGACCAGCCCGCGGTTTCATAGAACGGGCTCCGATAGCTGTGGGGCCACCATTCCACGATGGGCAAGCCAGCTTCCAGGGCCGCCCGATAGACGGTGGTTGAGACCTGACAGACGCCGCCCGCCAGCGATTGCCCGGAGGGCCCATCGATGTACGAGCCAGCGTCGGTGAACTCGCCACTGAAGAGCGAGCCAACCGCATCATTGAAGGAAAACACCCCGCCGGCGGGGACGAGCGTGCCATCGATCCGATAGGCGGCGTGCGCGACGTTGTGCGCTCGACCGGGACCAGAGCCGGCAAAGACGGAATCGCCCACGGCAAGGAGATCGGTGATGCCCAGTTCGGCCATCAGCCCCTCGGTGGTGACCTTGGGGGGCGTGTCGTCGGTGACGACAAGATCATCAAGATCAAGCGAATGCTGGCCGTGGGCAACTGCGGATCCGAGTGCCCGGGCGAACTCCCCACGTTGGAGAGTGCGTCCCTGCTGTGCCGGAACCAGCCACTGATGCGTGCCTAGATCCTGCACCCAGGCGTCCTTGGTCTCGGTCTCGATGTCCGCCGCAATGGGAGCCACCAACGCATCCAGGCCCTCCGCGTCGAGAGTGACGGTCAGCGTTCCGCCTTCGCCTGCAGTGACCCGCACGGCGGGACCGAACTGCTCGGGGGCGATGGCCCATTCCCGATCGCCCAGCATGAGCGTCAGCGGCTCGGCCAAGGCCTGGTCGAGGATCGCTTTGGTCGCCTCGGCCTGCTCGGTGCTGATGGCAGCAGCTTGCTTCTGCAATGGTACGGAAACCGTGACCGGCTGCAGCGCGTCAACCTGATTGCGCACAATCACCTGGACTGCCGTCCGGTCAATCACCCAGCCCTCTTGTGCGGGCGTGACCATGACGTCGAGGCCGTTGATGGTCACGGCCGCATCACGAGAGCCGAATCCCAGCTCGGCCTCGATCTGATTAAGATAGGCGTTGAACTGGACAGCATTGAACTGGATCGACAACGGGAGCATGCCCAACCCTGCGTCGTGGGTCGTTGGGTTGGGCACGTCGTTCCGGCCAACGGCCATCGCCGCGTCGACGGCCTGTTCGGGATCGTATGTGATGCCGAGATCACCAGGCAGAGGCGTCCAGGTCTGGCCGTCGACGGTGAGTGTCACCGGTTGCTCGGCAAGAGACGCGGTGTGATCCTGCACCCGGGCCAGCGCCGCGGTTTCGCTCAGCCCGCCGACCGCAATGCCAGCAATGCGAACACCTGGTAAGACTTTGCCCTCATATCCCAGCGGGGCAAACGCCAACAGGAAGACGGCCAACAGAAGGACCGCAAGCAGCGCCATCGTGGCGACACTGACTGACCGCAGAACGCTGGCAATGCCTTGGCCGAGGGCGAGAGGAACATGCGCACTCGGTCCGTTCACTGCGTCATGCTGGCGAGCCCGCATCCGTGCCTTGCTCCCGTGGTCGTGGCATACCTGCCCATGACGCAGAACACCCCGCTGGAGAGACACTGTGTCGCAGCGGGGAGAACCTCGTTGCTTACAATCGTACCACCTGCCACGTCCTGACGACACGTTTTGGAGGTCATGACGCCGCCGGATCACAACGGCCCATGGAAAGCCATATCGCGCAAGGCCCTGACCGGTTCGCTTGCTCTAGCCCTTTTGCCGGACATTCGTAGCCCTGAACGATGTATCGCTGGAGCAGCAGGAAGACAACAACCAACGGCGCCGCCCGTGCCCGCCTGGCTGCTGACGGGTCGGCCGAATTGCCACTGCGGGAGTTGGGCCGGCGCTACGGCGTGTCCGCTGAAGCGGTACGATTCGCGCTCCAGCAAGAGGAGGCGGTGGCCTGACAACCGCGATCGTCGCAAGGCTCGGCCAGCGCCTTCATCATATTTGTCGTCAATGGCACCAGCGAGAACGTCAGTTTGGCATGTTCCACGCGATTGGAAGCGATCGTTTGTCCGCTCCGATCTCCCCTTAGTTTCGGATGAACCTAGTTTCAGGCTGCCATCGCCTCGATTTCGGATGCCGTCCACGAGACCAGCGGTAGTGTGCGCGGCCAGCACTCCCAGGTGTGCCCGCCGGGATGCTCCGCGTAGTGGTGCACCAGGCCGATCTGCTCCAGATGCGCGTGGAACGCACGGTTCTCCTCGATCAATTGGTCGTCCACACCACAATCGAAGGAGATCATCGGCTTTCGGTCGAGCTTCGCGACCCGGTCCGCATGGGCGAGGATATCCACGTCGTCCGGATTGGCCAGCATCGAGAGATCGAGCTGCGACGCCTTCCAATCCAGCTTCGACGAGTGTGACCAGATCGACGCAAAGCGCTCCGGGTACTTGAGCCCGAAGTTCATCACGCCCCAGCCACCCATCGAGAGGCCACAGATTGCCCAGGGGCCGTCGGGCACGTTGAAATGC
>DASYVY010000514.1:0-4029 GCA_035936535.1 Thermomicrobiales bacterium
GCACCGTTACCAAGAAGATGGGTCCGATCGTCCGCACGCTTTATGACCAGATGCCCGAACCGAAATGGGTCCTCTCGATGGGTTCGTGCGCCAACGTCGGTGGTCCGTACGATACCTACGCCGTGGTTCAGGGCGTCGATCAGATCGTCCCTGTCGATGTCTACGTGCCTGGGTGCCCTCCGACGCCGGAAGCACTGTATTACGGAATCCTGCAGTTGCAGAACAAGGTCATCAAGTACGAGACCATGGCTCGGAAGCACGGCGTTGGCGCGGCCGAAGAGGAGCGCCAGGTCGATCGGGCCGAGTCGATGGCCGGCATTCACGGATAGCGCGAGCGGTCACGCCAGCCGGGACGGCTCCGGTTCAGGCCTGGGACAGCGGCGTCCAATCCGCTCGAAGGAGCGACGGCTCACCAGACACCGTTGCGAGACGGAAACACCCGCTCGATAGACGGGCAGTTGTATTAGCGATGACCAAAGCGCCCAGAGGAGACCACCGTGAGCGACGGTGACACCCGCCAGGACCCGACCGCGCGGTCGGGCCAGGGCGAAACACCCGATCCGCAACCCAAGGCCAGTGTTGACAGGTCTGCCCCAGTTGCCCAGCCAAACGAAGTCGTCGACGAGGTCGCCCATGAATCCCAGCCTCAGCTCGTTGGTGGTGCCATCACCGAGCCGACGGCCAGGCAGGAGGGCACCGCCACCAGCGACGCCCCACTCGGCAACCTCGACGCGATGCAGGAACGTCACGACATCGTGGCGGAGCGAGCTACCGGTGGATGGGCGCGCGACCTCTGGACCGATCCGGATTTGGAAAAGCACCCGGTGGTCCGGGCACTGCGGGCATCGTTTCCGGATGCCGTGCTCGATATCATCCGGTTCCGCGACGAGACGACGATCCACGTTGTTCGTGACCAGTTCCGAGAGATCGCATTCTTCCTTCGCGACCACAATGAGATCGCGCTGAACTTCCTCACCGATCTGACCGCGGTCGACATGCTGCGCCTGCGAACGACGCCGCGCTTCGATGTCGTTGCGCAGCTCTACTCCATCCCGAACCGGGTGCGCCTGCGCCTCAAGACCGGCTGCGACGATGGAGAGCCGGTGCCATCGCTGGTTCCGGTCTGGAATGGCGCGAATTGGCTGGAACGCGAGGCGTACGACATGTTCGGGATCGTCTTCGAAGGGCATCCCAACCTGCGCCGGATGCTCCTGCCCGACGACTGGGACGAGGGATTCCCGCTTCGCAAGGAATACCCGTTGCGAGGGTGGTCGGAGTTTCCGGTGTACAACAAGGAGCGCCCCGTGCCCCGTGCACGCACGCGCTGGACAGGACGGGAGGCATAACCCCCATGTCATCCATCATCGAACGACCGGGCGCCGATCCCTATGCCGATGTCGACAACCCCGAGGTAGGCAGGCCAGGCGAGCGTATCTCCGAGAACGTGTCCCAGACGGGAACACTGACGATCAGCGATGAAGAGCAGCTTGCCACCGGCGAACGGTTGCTCACGCTGAACATGGGGCCGCAACACCCAAGCACCCACGGCGTGTTGCGTGTGCTGCTCAAGCTGGACGGCGAGATCGTAACCGAGTGCGACCCGATCATCGGGTATCTCCACCGGGGCACGGAGAAGATCGGCGAGGTGCACCGCTACTCGCAACTCACGCCGTGGACCGACCGCACTGATTATGTCGCATCTCCACTCAACAACCTCGGGTACGTGCTCGCGGTCGAGAAGCTCTGCGGGTTTGAAGCGCCGGAGCGCGCCCAATACTGGCGCGTGGTCATGGCGGAGCTGAGCCGGATCGCTTCCCACCTTGTCTGGCTTGGCACCCATGCGCTCGATATCGGAGCGCTCTCGATGTCGCTCTACTGCTTCCGCGAGCGGGAGATGATCAATGACATCTTCGAATCGTTCTGCGGTGCCCGGCTGACGACGAACATGATGGAGATCGGTGGCTTCTCGCGCCCGATCCCGGACGGACTCGTCGAGCAGATCTACAACTTCCTCCGCGTCTTCCCGGGGCGCCAGCAGGACTACTCCAGCCTGCTGACCGCGAACCCGATCTGGATGGCCCGGACCAAGGGTGTCGGCGTGATCACGCCGGAGGCCGCAATCTCCTACTCCCTGACCGGAGCCTGCCTGCGCGGCTCGGGCGTCAACTACGATGTCCGCAAGGCGATGCCCTATCTGGTCTACGATCAACTCGAGTTCGAGGTGCCGCTCGGCCAGCACGGCGATACGTTTGACCGCTATCTCGTCCGCATGGAGGAGATGCGCCAATCGATCAAGCTGATCAAGCAGGCGATGGATCGTGTTGTGCCAATGGACACGCCCCTGATGGCCTATGAGTCCCCCTACGTGATCCCGCCTCACAAGGGCACAATGACCACGGCCGAGGATATGCAGCGGCACTTCATCTGGGTGATCAAGGGCTTCAACCCGCCGGTCGGCGAGGTCTGGCAGTCGATCGAGCATTCCAAGGGTGAGCTGGGCTACTACATCGTGTCCGATGGTGGCCCGATTCCGTACCGCTGGAGAATCCGGACACCGGATTTCGTCAATCTCCAGATACTTCCGCACATGGCCCAGGGCGCGATGCTGGCTGATGTCGTCGCGCTGATCGGGACCATCGACATCGTCCTGGGATCGGTCGACCGCTAACGGCCACCCGATTCCGCGAATACAAGCGCCCGGACATCCCGCATCGTTGCCCGAGGGAGGCAAGGGTGCGGGAGCATCGTGCGGATAATCACGTTACTATTGCTGGCGGCACAAGAACCGGCACCCGTCCGAACGGAACCGGACAGGACATGAGCGTGCTGTTCGGCTGGGATCGGTCCGGGTCAGGGTCGGAGAAGATGATCGTCCACCGCGATTCCCACTGAGGGGCGGAGCGAGGTGGGCATCGCCAGGGGCTGATAGGGGAACATGGCAGACCAACCAATCTGGCTCACGTTCGTCGTGGCCTTTGTCATCCTCAACGTCCTGTTGATCAGCATGGCGTACATGACGTGGTACGAGCGCAAGGTCCTGGCATACATGCAGGATCGCGTCGGTCCGACCCGGACCGGTCCGCACGGGCTGCTTCAGCCCATCGCCGACGCCGTGAAGCTGCTCGGCAAGGAAGACCTGGTACCGGCGGCGGCGGACAAGTATGTCTTCCTCTTCGCCCCGGTCGCGGTTTTCGTGGCCGCGCTCGTGGCGGCAGCGGTGATCCCGTTCGGCGGCACCGTGGACATCTTCGGGCGAGATGTCAATCTCTTCATTACCGACCTCAACGTTGGTGCCCTGTTCCTCCTCGCCGTCAGCTCCGCCGGTGTCTACGGGATCATCCTTGGCGCGTACGCTTCCGCCAATCGCTTCTCCCTCCTCGGCGGGCTTCGCTCCGCCGCCCAGGTCATCTCCTACGAGCTGATCCTCGGCTTCTCGCTTGTCGGCATCTTCATCCTCACCGGATCGCTGAGCCTGCGGGACATCATGGTCGAGCAGCAGCGGACCCTCTCGATCGGCCCGCTCGATGTCAGCAACTGGTTCATCCTGTCCCAGCCGCTGGCCTTCGTCCTCTTCCTGATCGCGGCGGTCGCCGAGACCAACCGGGCGCCGTTCGACCTCCCGGAAGCCGAGACCGAGTTGGTGTCCGGCTTCCACACCGAGTATTCCGGCTTCCGCTTCTCGCTCTACTTTCTCGGGGAATACATCAACATGATCGTGGCCTCGCTGTTCGCGAGCACGCTCTTCCTTGGCGGCACGGACGGTCCCGGCGCCGAGGAGTACTGGGGCCTTGGGCTGCTGTGGCTCTTCACCAAGACCGTCCTGTTCCTCTTCTTCTACATCTGGCTACGAGCGACACTGCCCCGCTTCCGGTTCGACCAGCTAATGGGCATCGCCTGGAAGGTCCTGCTGCCGCTGGCGCTGCTGAACATCATCGTGACAGCCTTTATCCGCCTTGTCGCCAACGGGCAGGTGTTCTAGTGGTCCGTCAAGCATTGACATGGCATCCCGGCAGCGCACCGGTCCGAAGC
>DASYVY010000515.1:0-5803 GCA_035936535.1 Thermomicrobiales bacterium
AGTTCTGACACAAACTCTTCGCGGAGGTGCCACGTCCTCCGATTACGATCGCGTCACACCGTCCTGCATGGAGTTCCTCGCTTCTGGCGGCACCGGCCGCACCCGTATCCACCGCTCCATCCCACATGAGATCGGCATCCCCGGAGAGATCCATGCGCACCACCGCTGTCGCCCATGTTCATGAGGTCGATATCCCCCGGAATGGATCGTCGCCGAAGGTCGGGGGAGTGGGGCGCCTACCCGGGTCGACCGGCCAGACGATCCTCGAGACTATCGGCTTGTCGAAGCAGTTCAAGGGCGTCGTCGCGGTCGACAACCTCAACCTGGAGGTCCGGACCGGTGAGGTGCTCGGCTTCCTGGGACCGAACGGAGCCGGAAAGAGCACCACCGTCGGCATGATCCTCGGCCTGATCGCGCCGACCCGCGGAACGGTCCGGATCGCCGGGCAGGACCTCCACGCCAATCCGCCGGTCGTGGCCGAAAAGGTCGGCGCGATCATCGAGAACCCGGCGTTCTACCCGTACCTTTCGGGCCGGGACAACCTCATGGCGCATGCCCTGATGATCGGCGGCGTCGCACACCGGCGGATCGATGAGTTGCTGGATCTCGTCAACCTGACCGAGCGCGCCCGGCACACGTACAAGACGTACTCCCTCGGCATGAAGCAGCGCCTGGGAATCGCCTCGACACTCCTCTCGGACCCGGCGCTGGTGATCCTTGACGAGCCGACGAATGGGCTCGATCCGGCGGGCCAGCGGGAGATCAGGGAGATCATTCCCCGGCTTGCCGATCAGGGCCACGGCGTGCTTCTTGCCAGTCATATGCTGCATGAGGTCGAACAAGTCAGCGATCGCGTCCTGATCGTCCGCCGTGGCAAGCTGATCACAGAGGGCAGCGTCGATGACCTGTTGCGCCGGGGCGGATACATCGAGGTGACGGTGCCGGACGATGATCCGGAGGCAGCCTTGCGCGCGATACGTCCGCTGCCGAGTGTCGAACAGGTCACGATCGATGGCGCGAAAGTAATCGTCGTCGCACCGCCGGAGTCCGGCGCGACGATCAACCGGGCATTGGTCGAACACGGCATCTTCGCCGGCACGATCGCCCCCAAGCTCAGCACGCTGGAGGATTTGTTCCTGGAACTGACGGATGAGGGCGATCACCGGCTCTCCGACACCAACCAGGCAACGAATGGGCGACGACGGCGCATCCGATTTGCGCGGTGATCCTGAGCTTCCCGGTTGGCGATGCCCGGCAGGTTCCCGGCAAGTTTCTGCCAGAAGCGGGAACCGGCGCCGCGGGTATCGTCCCCACACACGAACACACAACGAACAAATGAATGGGCACAAGCATGCAGGTGAGTTCCCGGCGCTGGAGTACGATCATGATTCCCCTGCTGCAAAGCGAGCTGTTCCGGCTACGGAAGCGACCGCAGTCGATCATCCTGATCCTGATCACGATTCTGGTGACGGGCGGCATCTACGCGGCGTTCTACATCGCGTCGCGGACGATCTCGGACGAGGTCGAGGCGGCCAGCATCGCGCGGGACCTGGCGCTGCCGAATGTCTTCGAGATCGGCATGCAGGTCAGCGGCCTGTTCGTCGGGATCATGCTGATCGTGATGGCGTCCGGCCTGATCGGCAACGAGTACAGCTGGAACACGGTGCGGCCGCTGATCGCCCGGTCCCGCACACGGGTGAGCCTCCTCACCGCGAAGTGGATCACGGTTGCGCTGTACACCGTGTTGCTGTTTCTGGTGGCGCTCGTCTCGTCGGCGATCTTCTCCGCGATCACGTCCTCGATGGCGGGGGAATTCGTTGGCCTCAGCCCGGAACTGCTGCGCGATTGGATCGGTGCCTTTGGCAGGGTGCTGGTGGCGAACATCCCCTATATCGCGATCGCCTTCACCCTGGCCCTGCTGACCCGGTCGAACGCGGTCGGCATCAGCGTCGGGATCGCCCTGGGGCTGCTCGAGCCGGCGTTGTGGGGGTTGCTGGGCCTGTTGAGCGATCGCTTCGACACGATCCGGGAGGTCGGCATCGAGTTCCATTCGGCCCGCCTGATGAGCATGAACAACGCGCTCGAGGACGTTTCGGCACGGGAAGCATGGGTCTCAGCGGGCGTGCTGGGACTCTATACCCTGGTGTTCGTCGTCCTGTCGTACGTGGTCTTCACCCGCCGGGATGTTGCCTCGGGATGACATCGATAACGAAGATCGTGGGACGACCCGTGACGGTGTGGTGTCTGCCCACCTCCATGTCGCCCAACGGTGTGCGCCAGTGCGCCAAGCCTGATGCTGGCCTATGGCCGGCATGGAACCAGCCACTGCAGAACGCAGGGGTGGCTGATTACGGCGGGCAGGGGATGCGGTGTGATGCCTCGAAGGGGCGCGGGGCTCAGCTCATTGTGGCCGGGGTGCCGAAGCGCTGGGCGGAACGCGCCTTCGCCCTGGCAGCTTCCTCCTCGCGGTCCTTCGGCGAGGCCGAGGTCTGGAGCGAGGCGAGGAGCCGCTCGGAAACGCTGGTGATGTCATCGACCGCCTGCTGGAAGGCGGCCTCGTTGACCTTCGACGGCGTGTTGAAGCCACTGATCTTCCGCACATACTGCAGTGCGGCGGCACGAATCTCCTCATCAGTCGCAGGCGGGTCGAAGTTGTAGAGGGTCCGGATATTCCTGCACATCGCCTTTGCCTCAAAATCCGGGGCCATCGTCGTCCAGCCGTTGGCGGACATTGTGCACGATCACGCACGTCGAATGATCCGGGCGGAATCAGTCCGGCGCGAACGATCCTGGGACGATGTCGCCGGCATGCCCGTGTGTCCTCATTACGCCTGAGGCCGGTACGCCATGTACACCACACCGTTCTCGTACGACTCGCAGGCCACAAGCGACAGGTTGCCAGGTGCGGCTCCCTCGGTGAAGAGTCGCGGACCGGCCCCGCGGGTTAGCGGGTAGACCAGGAGATGCAGCTCGTCGACCAGGCCGTCGGCGAGCATCGCCCGCACAAGCGTTCCGCTGCCGCTGACGTAGATGTCGCCGTCGACCTCATCCTTCAGGCCGCGGATGGCGTCGGGGTCGTACGGTCCGAGGATCCGCGAGTTCCGCCACGTCGCGTTGGTGAGCGTCGAGGAGACCACGTACTTGGTCGTGTCATTGAAGAATGGCGCCCCCGGGTCTTCCTCCACGGTCCGGGGCGACCACGCCGGCTCGAACATCTCGTAGGTCTTGCGCCCGAGCAGGATGCCCTGGCAACGGTCCGTGACGGCGCCGATGGCCTTTTCCATCCCGGGGAGGAAGCCGTAATCGGCAGTCCACAATGGCGTGTCGATCACCCCGTCGAGGCTCATGAACTCGTGTACGTGTATTGCTCCCATAGCTTGTCTCCATCTCGATGTCGTGGCGTGGGCGTCGCCATCGTGACGACGCCATCAGTCGGTGGCTTGGACGATCAGCCGTCCATGCCGGGCGGGGTCGGGAACGTCACGGCGACCGCCTGCGTGCTCATGCGGTGTCCTCCTGCCCGTTGTCGTCCCGTGCGCTTGCCGGCCGGTAGGTGAGGTAGACGACCCCGGTGGAGAAGGTCCTGGACTCCACAAGCTCCAGAGGCATGTGATCCAGCCCGTCTCCGAAAAGACGCTTCCCGCTTCCTACCACGACCGGATGGACCATGAGCCTCAGCTCGTCGAGGAGCCCGTCCTTCAACAGCGACCGGACAAGGGTTCCACTGCCGGAGATCGAGACGTCCCCACCGGCCTGCCGCTTGAGCCCGGCGATCTCCTCCACGACGTTCCCGGCGATGAGCGTCGAGTTGTTCCAGGCGAGCGGCTCCCTCAGGGTCGTGGAGACGACGTACTTGCGCACACCGTTCATGAAACCCGTGACGGAGTCGTCCGCTGGCTCCTGCTGTGGCCAGAAGGCGGCCCACTCTTCGTAGTTCACCCTTCCCATCAGCATGGCGTCCGCCTGGCCCATCGCCGCCATGATCTCCTGTCCCATCTCGTCGTTCCAGTACGGGAAGTGCACTTTTCCGGCGACTCCATGACACCGTCGAGTGACAGGAACTCCGATGCGATGATTTTCCTCATGAATTCCTCCTTGATTGGATGCTCGAATTCGGGCGTTGGTGTTGCCGACGTGCGTCAGGGGAAGGCGCTGACAACGATCGCGTGCGGGGGAACCTCCTTGCACGAGCACGCCGGGTGCCCGGCCGCGATGAAGGCGAGGCCGACAGGCATGGCCGGAGGGATATGGATTCGAGTGGGACGCGCTGGGGCGGTCAGGCGGCGGCCAGCAGGGCATCCAGACGCTCCATGCTTTCGTTCCAGCCGGCGATCGCCCCCATCTCGACCATGGCATCACGCGCCTCGGGCGAATCCAGGCGCACGACAACCGTCACCGTAGTCCCGCCGTTGGTGTCCTCGAACGTGACGGTCTGCACGCTGCTCGGGGGAGGGGTATCGCCCCAGGCGGTGGCATCGTCGTCCACGACATCGGTGTAGACGATCCGCTCCAGGGGGACGACCTCAAGGTAGCGACCGGTATTCGGGTAGATGGTGCCATCCGGCGCCTGCATGTCGATGCGCCAGAGCCCGCCGGGGCGGGGGTCCGTCTCGCAGACGGGGTTGGTGAACCCGTGGGGACCCCACCATCTCGCCAGTTGGTCCGGCTCGGTCCACGCCCTGTAGACCAGCTCTCGCGGGGCGTCGAAGTAGCGGGACGTGGTGATTTCGTTGGTGGTGCCCAGGTCTGCGTTATGGCTGGTTGTCATCGGCGTTTCCTCTCTGTATCTCCCGCAGATGGTCTTCAAGCCGGTCGAAGCTGTCGTTCCAGAAGGTTTGGTAATAGGCAACCCAGTCCGCAACCTCCTCCAGTGGCGCCGCCTCCAGCCGGCATGGCCGCCATTGGGCCTTTCGGCCGCGAGAGATCAGCCCGGCACGCTCAAGGACCTTGAGATGCCGGGAGATCGCCGGAAGGCTGATGTCGAACGGCGCGGCCAGTTCGTTGACCGTTGCCTCGCCGTGGGCAAGGCGATGGAGGATGGCCCTCCGGGTCGGATCGGCAAGTGCGCTCAGGGTGGTGCTGAGTTGATCGGTTGCTGGCATGTGCTCACCCTCACCGATATTTAACCAGTACGCTAAATACGATACCGGCAGGGCCGCTCTCCGTCAAGCGGCAATGCCTAGCTGGCGCGGGTTGCGATTGGGGGCGGGGTCGGTACAATGCCCCGGCGCTGTCCCCCTTAAACTGGTTGGGATAAGCCTGTTCCACTCGCGTAGCCTCACGAGCGATTCTCGTTTTCTGAGCCTTCGAGCACGGCTGCTCTTCAGGCGGCGCATCGCGCCCGTGACACACGGTTCTGGATGGAGCCTTGCCATGGTCGACTCCCCCATCGGGCTGCCGGTTTCCTCACTGGATACACCGGCGTTGCTCGTCGATCTCGACGTTCTGGACGCCAATATCGCATCCATGGCCGCTATGCTCCGGGACCGCGGGATCGGCTGGCGGCCGCATGCCAAGGCGCACAAATCTCCGGCGGTGGCGCACCGATTGCTCGCCGCCGGGGCGCTGGGGATCACCTGTGCCAAGCTGGGTGAAGCGGAGGTCTACGCGGCGGCCGGCGTCCGGGACATCCTTGTCGCGAACCAGGTAGTGGGACCGATCAAGACACGGCGCCTGGCGCATCTGTCGAGAGAGGTCGATGTAATCGTTGCGGTCGACAACGTCGCCAACGTGCGGGAGATCGATGCGGCGGGGGCCGCCGCCGGTTCTCGGGCGCGAGTGGTGATCGAGCTGGACTCGGGGA
>DASYVY010000516.1:0-1977 GCA_035936535.1 Thermomicrobiales bacterium
GCCAGCAACATCGAGGTGTGAGCATCATGCCCACAGGCGTGCATCACCCCGGCGTGTTGCGAACGATACTCGACGTCATTCTCTTCCTGGATCGGCAGCGCGTCCATATCGGCGCGGATGAGGAGCGTCTTGCCGTTGCCCGGTTTCTTGCCCCGGATCAGGCCGGTCACGCCGGTGACGGCGATGCCTGTCCGAATGTCCTCAACCCCGAGCGACGCAAGCCGCTCGGCGACGAAGCGCGACGTCTCGACTTCCTGGAATCCCAGCTCTGGATGCTCATGCAGGAACCGCCGGTCAGCGATCACCCCCGGCAGAATTTCATCCACGTCGTTGCGTACGTCCGAGGCCGTGGTCACCATTGTCTTATTCTCCCAATGATCGTCCGGAATGTGGTTTGACGAGAGACCTTAGCAGAGTCCGGCATCGCTGTCAGGGCACGCCACACAGGCCATGGTAGGATCGCGCCAAACGCAATCCAGTTGATCCAGTTGGGGGAGGAGAATGACGGAAACGATGATGGATACACCGACGCCGGAACAGCGAATTGACGAATCGCGCGCGCTCGACCTTGCTTGGAAGGCGGTCGAAGAAGCGGGTGGGACGCGAATGATCTACCGGAGTCCGCGTCATCCTTTCAGCATGCACACGACGCGGAATATCACGATCGAAAGTTACGAGGTCGAGATACGCTGGGGTGAGATTAGCTCACCCGCGGTGGCGTCGGTTGGCGGCTACGTCTTCGAGATCCACGACGAGGAGCTGGAGCTGCTGATCCGGCCACCGCGGCGCCGGTAGGCGGGTAGGACGATTGGAGCGGCGAACGGCCGATCGCCCAATATCCCGCCAACCCGGTTTCCAGCTAGCAGCATTGTGTCCCGGCTCGGCTCATGGGAACGCGTCTGCTCATGCCCCATCTCCGGGTTTCGTTGGGCCGGTGGGGTCTTCCCCGGACCGCCCTGGTGAGGTCGCTTCGCCTTCTTCAGGTTCTAACGGCTCCCGGCGGATGGATCGCCGCAACATGTCCCGGGACCATGATGGTCCTCGCCGTGCATGCGATTGGTCCCTCTCACGCTCGTCGCTGGCCTTGCCGACCACCGGTGAGGGCTCGCTCGCCACCGCCGGGTCCGGTTCAGCCTTCAGCGTCTCTTGACCCGATGCTGACGTTCCCGCGGACGCACCGTTGCCCGGCGTGGGAGGAGCCCCCTCCCGCGGCTCGCTCACCCGGAGCGAGGACCCGGATCCAAGCGCACCGCGCATCCACCGCCAGCCGGCGATGGTTTCATTCGGACCACGCCGGGCCAGCCGCCGAGCATCGAGATAATCGGTCAAGACGACCTGGATCAGGGCCGCGATCGGGATCGCGAGGACCGCCCCGGCCGGACCGACGAAGGTGGTGCCCGCCAGGACGGCGACGAAGACCGTCAGCGGGGTGAGGCCGACCGCGCCGCGCATGACGCGGGGGACCAGCACCGTGTTCTCCAGGAATTGGAGGAGGATGATGAACCCGACCACAAACGCGGCCTTCTGCCAGCCATCGGTCAGGGCGACGATCACGGCCGGAATGCCGCCGAGCCAAGGACCGATGATCGGGATAATCTCGGTCACGCCGGCGATCAGCCCGAGCAGCGGCCAAAACCGAACATCGAGAATACCGTACCCGATCGTCGCCAGGACCCCGATGATCAAGCAGAGGGTGAGCTGGCCCCGAATCCAACCGCCGACCTTGTGTTCGATGTCGTCCCAGACGCGCTCTACCCGTACTCTGTTCGCCGTCGTGAACTCGTCCAGCACGAGGCGCTTCAGCAGCGGTTTCTCCATTAAGTAGTAGAAGGCGATCGCGAGCAGTGCCAGGGCGCCCAGGATACCCCCGATCAGCCCGGTCAGGACGTTGACCGCCGCTTCCTGTGGCGGATCAGGCGGGCGGCGAATAGCCTCGCGGGCCTGGCCGAGCAGCTCGGCGCCGGTCCCGCTCAGGAC
>DASYVY010000517.1:0-5762 GCA_035936535.1 Thermomicrobiales bacterium
GGCCAGGTCGTCGGCACCCTGAACGTGGAGAGCCGGGACACGGTGCGGGTGACCGAAGCTGACTTCCGGATGATGGTTGCGCTCAGCGAGCATGTCGACGTCGCGATTGAGCGGGCACGGCTGTACACCGAGGCCCGCCGGAGCGAGTCTCGCTTCCGGGCCCTGGTGCGGAACGCGTCGGACGTGATCACGATCCTCGACGCCGACGACACGATCCGCTACCAGAGCCCGGCGATCGAGCGCGTCTTCGGCTATGCGGAGGACGAGCTGGTCGGGCGCAACGCCTTCGAGCTGGTCCACCCCGAGGACCGACCATCGGTGACCGCGGCGTTCGCCGCCACGCTCGACAACCCCACGCTCACATCCACCGCCGAGTTCCGCTTCCGGCACAAGGACGGCTCCTGGCGCTGGCTGGAATCGACCGGAACCAACCTGCTCGCCGATCCGGCCGTCGGCGGGTTCGTCGTCAACACCCGCGACATCACCGAGCGCAAGGAGATCGCCGCCCAGCTCTGGCACCAGGCGCATCACGACGCCCTGACCGGGCTGCCGAACCGGGTGCTGTTCCTGCAGCGGCTCGAGCAGGCCCTCGCCTGGCGCGGCCCGGACCCGGGCGCCGTGCTGTCCCTGGACCTCGACGGGTTCAAGACCGTCAACGACAGTCTCGGCCACGAGTCCGGCGATCGCCTGCTCGTCGCCGCCGCCGAACGCCTTGCCGCCTCTATCCGGGCCGGCGACATGCTCGCCCGCTTCGGCGGCGACGAGTTCACGGTCCTGCTGGAGCGGATGACGGATGCCGGAGAGGCGACCCGGATGGCGGAGCGGCTGCTGGAGGTATTGGCCGCTCCCTTTACCTTGAACGAACACACGTTGGTTGTTACCGCCAGCATCGGTATCGCACTCAGTGCCCCCGAGCTGAGCTCGCCCACCGATCTGCTGCGGGCGGCCGATGTCGCCCTCTACCGGGCCAAGGCGAGCGGCCAGTGTGGGATCGCCGTCTTCGATGCCAGACGCGACGCCGCCGGCCTGGCCCGGCTGCGCCGCGAAACCGAGCTCCGCCAGGCCTTGGCGCGCGACGAGCTGCGCCTCCACTACCAACCCGAGATCGACCTCGCCACCGGCCGGATCGTCGGCGTCGAGGCCCTGGTCCGCTGGCAGCACCCGCACTTGGGCCTCGTCGAGCCGGCCACCTTCATCCCCCTCGCCGAGGACACCGGGCTGATCGTGCCGCTCGGGCTCTGGGTGCTCGAGCACGCCTGCCGCCAGATGATGGCCTGGACCGCCGAGGACCCCACCGCCGCCCGGCTCGACCTGAGCGTCAACGTCTCGCCGCTGCAGATGCGCGACCCCGAGATGGTCGTCCAGGTCGCGCGGATCCTCGACGCGACCGGCTTTCCGCCCCAGCGACTGGTCCTGGAGATCACCGAGCAGGGGCTGGTCGATGCCACCGAGGCGACCGATCGTGCGGTGGAGGCGCTGGTCGGGCTCGGCGTGCGGCTGGCGATCGACGACTTCGGGGCGTACCAGGCGGGGCTCGGCTACCTGCGCCGGTGGCCGATGGGCCCGCTCAAGCTCGACCGGATGCTGGTCGGCGAGCTCGAGCACAACGCGCGGAGCCGGGCGATCGTGGCCGCCGTCGTGACACTGGCGGCGACACTGGGGATGACCGTGATCGGCGAGGGGATCGAGACCGCCGGCCAGCTGGCGACGTTACGGGAGCTGGGTTGCAACTGGGGGCAGGGATTTGCGCTCGCCGTCCCGCAGAGCGCCGAGGAGCTGCGCCCATTGCTGCTGCGGCAGACCCCCATCCGGTCCTGACACTGACACCTCAAGCGAATTGCCGCTTCGCCTGGATGTGCTGACGCCGATGGACGCATGCTGGACGATCGATCCTCGGGGTCGGGTGAGCCTGGGCGGGAATGACGCCGTCGTCCGCGCCACCGGCAACCCGGACCGGGAGGGCGTTGCCTCCGGTATCCGGATCAGTCAGTTCCGCAGCGGCCAGGGTTGGCCTCGCACCAGGGCGTGTCCCCCGGAAAGTGATGCCGGTTGATCGCGATGATCCGGTAGCCGAAGGCGAGCGCATGCCGGATGCCCGGCAGCCGCCCGACCGTGACCGTCCAACGCTGTTGCAGCAGGGCCGAGGCGATCAGGGTGGCCGCCTGCCCTCCGGATTCGCGGTGGCCATCCTCGGTCAGCCCCCAGGCGCTCTTGCCGCAATCCACCCCTTCCAGTCCGTATCGCGCTTCCTGCTGCGCCACCTGGCAGGCTTAGGCATGTTCAGAACAAAGAGAGCCTCAGGGATGCGTGGAACCCAAGTCGCGATCGTGAACGTCGCATTGGTCGTAAGCGTCGGCGTAGCGGTGCTGGTCAGCGGTGGCGGAACAGACCACAGGCTAGAGGTGGGGACCGCAGCATGGCCAAGCGATCCGTCCAAGGCCGAAGATCAGTTCGATGCCGACTCGGCGTTGGCGACACCCAACTGGCCACACGGCGCCGACATCCTCAAGGACAATGTAAACGCCGTGACGGTAGTCGACACGCAACTTCTCCTTTCACTGTCTCGCATACGGACCCCCAGCGAGCAGCGGACATTGCGAACGTGGTCGGCAGCCACCTCGCGAATTATGACGCCGCAAATGCCGTTGAACGTATGACCCCAGCGCGCACGGTCCTCTCCCAGCACATTACTGAAACGGAACGTCGGATAGAGCATTTGGAGACGGAAGAGCAAACGCTTGTGTCTGGCGCGTCCCTCGATCAGCTTCAACGATCGCATGCTCAGGTTGTCCAAACGGCTCAACAGATGGACCTCAACGCGGCGGCAAGCACAACCGACGTGACCATCGTCGTCCCTGTGACGACAACTCAAGCACCATATGCCCCACGCGTCTTACTCGCCACGGTGCTCGGCAGGCTTCCAAGCTTCCCTATCCTTGATGGTGCAATCCTCCTCATCGAGCACCTTGGTGCGCTCCCCACGCACCCAGCTGGTCGTCAGGGCTCGCCGAGGCTGAAGTCTCCGCATCGCGTCAATCCGAGGGCTCGCCGGAGGGGCCGGACAAGCAAGGAAGACCAAGTGTCTCCGCGGTGAGGCACCGATTCACACTTGGGTCTTCCCTAAAACTGGCGGCGTATAACGGGGTCCAACAAGCTCCACCAGGACGCCCTGCGGAACGGGACCCGGCCGCTGCTGCAGCTGAGGGCCAATCGACAGACAAAATCAGCTAGCTACCACAAAACGTGAGGTCACGTGGTGTGACCTATCCAATCATGGTGGTGATGGTCATCTTGGATTGCGATTCAGCGTGTGGTAACAATGTGTGCTGCTGGGCAGGTCAACATGGATCCCTGAAAGATCTTCCAGCCCAGAACGAGCTGAAGCAGCTGACCGGATCGCACTGCCTTTGAGTGGCCGCGTGGCGACATCTCGAGTTGACGGTCAGACCGTCGACGGACTGCCCCGGCAGCCGAAAAGCATCTGTGTGCGGTGAAACTTCAATTTGTCTGACGAGGGGTCTTTGGGCTACCGACCAGTCTGCGCGGCAAACGATTCAGGCTTCCTCAGTCGGCGCAAGCTTCCCATAGAGCCCTAGCTCAAGCGTCGAAACCGCCTCATGCCCGCGGCGTGATGGCATCTGAAATTCAGTTGGCGCAGGTCGGAACTCGTGGTCGATCGGAGCGTGCGTCCAACCGCCTAGACCAACCGGTAGACACCGACCGCGCGGGCTCGCCGCTTCATGGCTGCGCTCGCCGAGAGCATCGAAGGCTAGACCCCGAGCGTGTTGGAGGACGAGACCAGGGTCACTGCTTCATTCCGTCGCAGTGCCCTTTGCGCTGACGCTGATCGCGATCACCAACCGCGGCCGGAGCTTACTAGTGCTGGAGGGGTCCAGCAAGCATGCGACGGCACATTAGCATCGAGCGGGATCACTGGATTCGATCGCGGCGGATGACAGTCATGGCAGAATTGTCAGTCTGGAAGTGGCGACCAAACATGCCGTTGATTCTAGCACTCCCTTGACCACTCACTTCCAAAAAGCGTCTATCATTAGACTCGATCACAACGGGTTCCTCGAAATCCGAAGCAGCGATACATGAGGAGCGGTGGAAGCGGGATACCAACGCCCTGCTGGGGCCTTCGACTTCTGGAAAAATCGCTTGCGTGATGGTTTCCACGTCACGGACGCAAGTGGCAAGGGAGTCGACGAGTGACCCATACGTACGAATGCTGCGCTTTATGTATCCGGAAAGGACTACATATTCGTGAATGATCTTATCCGGGTCATGGTGATTGAACGAGAACCAGTCTACCGCAAAGGCCTCGTAGCGGTGCTTGAATCGGCAACCGGCATTAGTGTCGTCGGAAGCGCGGATACCATTGAGGAGGCCTATCGGCTAACGGATGAGACGCAGCCGGGTGTCGCTGTGGTTGGCACAACGGTTACTGAAGCTCCGGGTCTAGAGCTTGCCGCCGAGTTACGTCGTCGTCATCCGGCTATTGCCATCGTCGTCGTTGCCGCACATGAAAGCGACGACGAGTTGTTTGGGGCAATCCGGGCGGGTGCCTCTGCGTATACGGGGCGCGCCGTGAGCGAAGAAGTACTTTGTGATTTGATCAGCCGCTCCGCAACTGGGGAATACGTCATTAATGAGCAACTTCTAAGTAAACCGTATGTCGCGGCGCGAGTGCTCGATCAATTCCGCAGCAACACCATCAACGATACTGGGTTTTCTGACGCGTTCATGCCCCTGACCAACCGTGAACTCGAAATCCTGCGCAGGATCAGCGACGGGATGACAAACGCCGAGATCGGTGAGGCGCTCGGGATCAGCACCCAGACGGTCAAGAACCATATCACGTCAATCCTTCGCAAGCTTGCGGTGAACGATCGCACTCAGGCGGTTGTCACCGCGTTCCGCCGGGGCTGGATCAGCATCGAGGAAGGTTCTTCCTCCAGTGCCGCACCACACGGGGTCACGGACACGCCGACGAGCCGCCTGGGGTCTGCCAAGAACAGCTGATTCTCCGATGTCATGTGTGAGCATGATACGTTACGGGCACCAGGAATGCCCCTGCTGTATGGATTGTCCAGATCGATTCAACGGAGAATTACAGTCCTTTCAAAACTGATGGATGGGTCGGCCCCAGGGAGATGCTGAAGATGCATCGGACCAAAATGTGCCTTGACCGAACGCTCAGCGGCACGGGCGAACCACCTTACCAGAACCGTCGTGAACATGGCGAGTGTACTGATCACCGCTGCCTATTTGGCGGCTCCTCACGCGTTGAACGCCGGCACAGTGTCACGGAAGGACGGGGATCACCGAAGGGTGGCATCACGTCGAGACGCCGCAATTCGGTGCCGTAGTTCTCGACGATTCCCTGACGCAGCTGGCCATGGTTGTCGGCGATCAGGGATTGGGTGAATACAGGCGCCTCTGACCGGCACCCCCTACGTCTGCGCCAGGTCCATCTCGTTGGCAACTGGCAACCAACGACCACGTCGGTCATCGAAATGCCAGGTCTCAGCCATGATCATCGGCCGTCGATAGCGTGAGTTGATCTGGCCAAGCAACCGGTGAAGGAGTCGCCGTCGAAGATCGCGGGGCATAGTTTCCCATGGTGGGCGCCCGTTTGGATAGACCCATTGATTGTCGTAGTAGAAGTTCAAGCCCAGGATATCCAGATACCGAGGATGACTGCCCAGCTCCCGAACCCTGCGTCCGGAGAGCAAATCCTACTCCTCGAACTGGCTGGC
>DASYVY010000518.1:0-2296 GCA_035936535.1 Thermomicrobiales bacterium
ATCGCCAGCGATCTGGTTGCGTGGCTTGACGATCGCTCCGGCGTGATGCAGCTCTACGCCGGCAACCCGATAACGGGCGAGCGACGCCAACTCACGACTGGCGCCGAACGCATCCAGTCGCTGATCGGCACCGCCGGTTCACGGCGAGTCATTGTGGGCACCGACGCGGGCGGCAACGAGCGCCAGCAACTGGCGGTGATCGACCTCGACTCCGGCGAGCAGCAGTTGCTCACCGAGGCGCCCGATCAAATCCACGAACCCTTCTGTCTCGGCCCGGACGGCGAGCAAGTTGTCTATCGCACCAACAATGGGGCGAGTGGCGAGTTCTCGTTGCACGTCATGGATATCGCAAGCCGTGAGACCCGGTGCCTCTGGAATGACGCTGGTCAGATCCGAGCCCATGCCATGAACGATGGCGGCGAGGTGCTCACATCGCTCCTCACGTCAAACCTCGACGCAGACCTGTATCTCATTTCCCCGAACGGCGTGCGGACCGCACTGCTGCAGACCGACGACGAGAGCTGGATACTGGATGCCGGCTTCGCACTCGACGGCGAGCATGTGTTCGTCCTGACCAACGCGGGCAGTGAATTCGTTCGCCTGGTTCGCATCGATCGCCAGTCCGGCAAGCTCGATGTGCTGGTCGACACAGGGTGGGACATCGAGACCATGGCCCTATCTCCGGACAGCTCGCGTCTCGCCTGGAGCGTCAACCGCGAGGGCTACTCGGACATCTTCGTGGCGCCACTCGACGCGCATGAATCGGCCACCAGGCCGGGGCTGCCCGAGGGCGTCGCCGACCGCCTGTCGTGGTCTCCCGACAACGATTCGATCGTTGTCGGATGGACGCCTGTTGACGCTCCGGCCCGGCTCTGGACGGTGGAATCAGGGGGCGAGGCAGCACAGACCTTTGCTGACGATCCCATCGACGAGAAGTTCACTGGCAAGCCGCCCGAACTGATACGGTTTGACACGTTCGACGGCCGCCAAATCCCCGCCTTCTGGTTCGAGAGCGACCGGGCGGACGCGCCGGTCGTGATCGACGTTCACGGCGGACCGGAGAGCCAGCGGCGTGCGGCCTTCCACCCCGTGCTGCAATATCTCGTCGCCGCTGGCTTTCACGTACTGACCACGAACGTGCGCGGTTCGACCGGGTACGGCAAGGCGTACCAGCACCTTGACGACGTCGAACTCCGCATGAATTCGGTGCGAGACCTCGAATACGCGTGCGAGTGGGCTGCCGATCGATTGCGATCGGCCGAGCCGAAGATCGGCATCATGGGACAGAGCTACGGCGGCTTCATGACGCTCGCCGCGATCACCGAGTTCCCGGACCGCTGGTTCGCAGCCGCGGACGTGGTCGGCATCGCCAACTTCGTGACCTTCCTCGAGCGCACCGGTCCGTGGCGGCGCCGTCACCGTTCGGCCGAGTACGGGTCGCTGGAGCGCGACCGGGAGCTGCTGGAGCGCATCTCGCCGATCCGAAAGGTCGAGGCGATCGAGGCACCGATGCTTGTCATCCACGGTCGGAACGACCCCCGCGTCCCGCTCTACGAGGCCGAGCAGCTGGTGGAATCGCTCGAGGAGCGGAACCACCCGGTTGAGCTGCTGGTGTTCGACAACGAGGGGCACGGGCTCTCCAAGCGCCCAAATCGGATCGAGGGCTACGCGAAGGTTGCCGAGTTCTACTGGCGAATTGCCGGGGGCAGTGCATGACCGAGATGCAGGCCCCGCCGCCCGTTCCGCCGGGCTTTCCCAGGACGCGAGGCGAGTTGCGAGAGAGGGGCCACGTATCGCGCTCGATCCGCGACGAGCTGCGCGAGAACCTGGTGCATGCCCTGCGGCGTAACATCGACCTCTTTCCGGGCATTCTCGGGTACGAGCAGACGGTCATCCCGGCGCTCGTGCACGCCATCCTGGCCCGGAAAGACGTTCTGCTGCTGGGCGAGCGCGGTCAGGCCAAGACGAGGCTGGCCCCGAACCTCACGGCGCTGCTCGACGAGTGGATCCTCGTCCTGGCCGGAACGGATATCCCCGACGACCCGCTCCAGCCACAGGCGTTTCAGGGCAGGCGAGTCGTCGACAAACTGGGAGACGCCGCGCTCCTGCTCTGGCTGCATCGGTCCCAGCGCTTCGCCGAAAAGCTGGCCACGCCCGACACCTCGATCGCCGACCTGATCGGAGAGATCGACCCGATCAAGATCGCCGAGGGGCGCTACCTGACCGACGAGGAAGCCATCTCTCCGGGGCTGATCCCGGCGTCGAACCGATCGATCTTCAATCTCAACGAGCTGCC
>DASYVY010000519.1:0-2647 GCA_035936535.1 Thermomicrobiales bacterium
CTCCGCGGACCGCCGGGCTGTGGCTCGCTGAAGGGCGGTCACGATTGCTGTTCGGGCAGGACAGCCTGCGCACCCGGATCCATCCCGGCCTTGGCGGCTGACAGGAGCGGTGGTGCCGCCAGGCGGAGGTACCGATCGACACTTGCCCGGTTGCGGGGATCGTTGGCCAGCCCGAGCAGCGCCAGCAACTTGGCCTGGTCGGCACCGTTGCGCGCCTGCTCGACCGCGAACGTGTGGCGGAGCGTCTGGGGCGTGACATCTTTCGTGATGCCGGCCAGCTTGCGCACACGGTTGACCATGCCGTTGACCGCCTGCGGCCCGACCGGGAACAGCAGGTCCTGAGGATCCCGGTCCTCCAGGTAGGCATCGTAGAGGGCCGCGAAGGCGGCGTCGGCGGCGAGCCTGCGTTCCTTGGTCTGCTTCGTCAGGTCGTCATAAAATACAAAGACGATCGGGGTCTCCGGCACGGTGCGGTCGATATGGTCCCGTTTGAGCTGGAGCAGCTCGGCCCTTGTCAGCCCCAGGCGCATCATCAGCCAGATCGCCGCAGCGCTCCAGGGCTCGTCACCGCCCGCGGCATCGAGCAGCGCCGCCTGCTCGTCCGGGAACAGGGGGAGCGGAGATCGCAACTGGATGGCATGCGGATAGTACCCCTCGGTCGGGTCGAACTTCAGGACTTTCGCGTCGTCGATCAGGTAGCGGAAGAATCGCCGCACCGAGGTCAGGCGTCGTTTGCGGGTCGTGCGGTTGTTGGCATTTCCGAGATAGAAGGCGATGTCGCGCCGATCGATCCTGTTGAGCGGCTTGGGGCCGATCAACTGGCGCAGCACCATCAGGTCGTACGAATAGGCTTCGACGGTATTGTGGGGCCGGCGGCCGAGTTGGAGTTCACGCCGGTACCAGGTCCGGGCAAGATCAAGGCTGGAGGCCGGGGACAGCGGCGGAACACCGCCCACCTGGGGCGTAAACGATCCGTCAGGACCCTCAGCGAACAGGGTCAGCTGATCGGGCCGGGATGAGCCCGCCTCGGCTTCCCATTCCACCAGCAGGGACGGATCCGCGGGCTGCCGGCGGCGCTCATCGTCCGTGACGGCGTCCCGGCCACTGAAGCGGGAGGGGCGGGGCGACGCCCCGGGGATGTCCGGATCGGCCCGTCTGCTGTGTGATGGCGGAGATGGCGGATGATCGTCCACGAGCGTCCCTCACGCCCCGCGAGCCGCAACGCAGTGAGCGGAACTCCGGCGGGGCTGGCACGATCCGGAGGTGGTTGCGGTGCCAGCGTAGGTGCGGGGCAATGACATGTCAAGTGCGGTCGTTCAGTCGTGATGACGATGCATCCTCGTCCGTTGGAGTGGGAACATTGTGAAAATACACACGAGGCTCATTCTTGAATCCACAGCCCATATGTGAAACGTATGCTAATATCGTGATGACACTATGCCCTGCATCTCGGGGAACGCGCCTGCGCACGAGGCAGCGTCCGCATCAGTTCTTCCTCACATGGCAGTGCTCACACGTTGAATCGACGCAGATTCGGCTCATCGGGAATGGATCAGTGCATGGGTGAACTCGTCGTTGGACGTCCCGCGCTTCAGGTGAAAGCCGCGGTATCGATTCCGCTGGACATGGTCTCGGTAATGTCGTTGCTCTACCGGGCGGTTCCCGGGAGCGGCCTTGACCGGTGGCTGATCGCGGCACGACGGGTATTGCCCCGGCAGCTCCAGGAAGACCTGGACCTGCTTCATGGGTTCTCGGGTCGTCTGCTGTACTACATGGAAGAACCGGTGATGCGGTTCGAGCCGCTCCGGCAAGACCGGCTCGACGCCACGATCGATGACCTGCTGGCGTTTCTGGAAGAGCTGGATCCGGAGGCGTACCGGGAGATGGCCATCCGGGCGTTCGATCGCGTTCACCAGGATCTCGGAACCGGGCTGGTAACGCCATCGCTCGATGAGGAGTCGGCATGGTACCGGTTCGTGGAACCGGGATTGACGACGGCCGATGCGGACATCGTGGTCCGGATGGTCTTCGACCCGGACGAGCTTAAGCAGCGGACGATCCGGCTGATCCGGGGTATTTGGGATACTGTCTATCGCGATGAATTCGAGAAACGCCGGCCGGAACTCGATGAAGCCGTGCGAATTGCCCATAGCGAAGCCGGTCGCGGGTTCGGGCTCGCCTTCGCAGAGTTGACCGGGAACCGGTTGCCCTCGACGCTTGCCGCGGGTCTCAACCAGGTCGCCTCCGTGACATTCTGCCCCTCGGCCCATATCGGCGCCTTTGTCAGCTACATCAGCTATCCACCGGATCTCGTCATCTTCTTCTGTGCCCAGAACGTGATTGGGCTCGATAACCCCGAATTCGACCTGGGTACGGAGCTCGAGCCGGTCGATACCAGCAAGGAGCTGACCCGGGTATCCGATGCCCTGACGGGGGAGGATCTGCTGGAGACCCTGCGAGCGCTTGGCGATGCCAACCGCCTGCGGATTCTCGATCTGCTGGGCGGTGGCCAGCTTTATGCGCAGGAGATCGTAGGACGGCTTGGCATCGCTCAATCAGCCGTATCCCGGCACCTTTCCCAGCTGGAGCGGGCAGGTCTCGTGCAGGTGGAGCCGCGTCGGGGCATGAAGTATTACGCGATCGACCG
>DASYVY010000520.1:0-3315 GCA_035936535.1 Thermomicrobiales bacterium
CCTCCTGATCCTGCCAGGGAGTCGCCCCACGGCCTCTACGGCTCCGCTCCGGATGGTCGCCGCGAGCTTGGCGAGCAGGTGGTAGTACTGGCGGCAGACCGATTCGCGGACTATCTGCGGCGGTTTGCTCGATCATGACCAAGGGAGAGCACTGAATGCGCGTATCTTCGTCACTTACCCAATTGATCGCCGGCTATGATTCGCCAGAAGGACCAGCCATTGACCGGGAGGGCAACCTCTTCTTCGTGAACTGGCTGAGCAGTTCGATTGTCAAGTTGTCCCCGGATGGCGATGCCGGAGAGTTCTTCAACACGGGCGGCATCCCGGCAGGTCTCGCTTTCCATCGTGACGGTTCGCTCTACGTCGCCGACGAGGGCGACGACATCCACGGGGTGATCAGGATCACGCCCGATGGACAGGTCTCCACGGTCGTCGATCAGTACGACGGCCGCCCACTGAATGGCGCGAACGATCTGGTCTTCGATGCAGCGGGCATTCTCTACTTCTCCGATCCCTGGCGATCGTCGGTCGAGCGGCCAACCGGCGGCTTCTATCGCTGCTTCCCGGATCGACGGCTGGAGCGGCTCGATCACGGCCTGGCCTTCCCCAACGGGGTTGCGGTCAATGCGGAGGGGACAGCGGTTTTCCTGGCCGAGACCGGACATAACCGAATCCTCCGCTACCGCCTCCATGCTGACGGGAGTGTCGGTTCACGGGAAGTATTTGCTGAGCTGACCGGTGGTCCCGGTCCGGACGGGATGGCGTTCGACGAGGCGGGGGACCTCTACGTTGCCCATCACGGCGAGGGCCGGGTGGACGTCATCGATCCGGCGGGCCGGGTGGTAGAGGAGATTCCAGTTCCCGGTTCCCAGCCGACGAACGTCGCATTCATCGGACCGGACCGGAAAACGTTAGTCGTCACGGAGGTCGAAACCGGGTCCCTCTATCCCGCGAATGTTGCCGTCGCTGGGCAGCGCCTCTTCAGTGACCTAGTCGGACCAGGAACCGACTAACTGACGACCGGCAAACCTGTCGCTGCACGGGATGTCGTGCCTGCCCTGTCAAGGTACGTGGAGGAATGCATAGCGATGGCCAGATCCGGAACGCCGCGCGTGGCTGCGATCGTCACCGAATACCGAGAAAACTCGCACGCGGATGTCATTGTCGGCAAGATCTTGGAAGGCTTCGATCTCTATGGTCAGCACACTGGGTCCCGGATCGAGATCGCGTCGCTGTACCTCGACCAAGTGCCCGAGAACGACATGGGCCACGCGATGGCGGCAAAGCATGGCGTGCCGCTGTTCGAGACCATCGGCGAGGCGATGACTCTAGGAGGATCAGGCATCAACGTCGACGGTGTACTGCTCATCGGCGAGCACGGCGATTACCCACGGAACCAGCTTGACCAGCACCTCTATCCGCGACGGCGGTTTTTCGATGCCGCTGTTGCGGCGATGGTGGCCGGGGGCCGGACCGTTCCCACCTTCATCGATAAACACCTCTCCTGGTCGTTCGCCAATGCTCAACATATGCACGATACCGCCGAGCGGCTCAATATTCCGCTCCTGGCCGGGTCATCAATCCCTCTCGCCTGGAGGGTTCCAGCGTTGCATTGGCCGTTCGGTCATGAGATGAACGAGGCCGTAGCGGTGGGGTACGGCCCGCTGGAAGCGTATGGATTCCATGCACTGGAAGGGCTCCAATGTATGGTCGAGCGCCGGGCTGGGGGCGAGGTCGGGGTGAAATCCGTCCAATACCTACCTGGTGAAGCCGTCGGGCAGGCCGTGAGCGGAGGCCGGTTCACTGCGTCGCTGCTTGACTCGGCATTGATGACGCTCATTCATGACTGTGGCAGCCTGACCCGTGCTCGACAGAGCATCGCTCACGCGTTCCTCGTGGAATATCGGGATGGACTCCGGGCTGCGGTGTTGATGTGTGGCGAAATGATCACCGATTTTGCCTTCGCCGCGGCGAGCAACGATGAAAACGTCGCCTGCCGGATCGCCTTGCAACCTGGAAAGCCATATGGTCACTTCGGCTTCTTGGTCCGCCAAATCGAATCGC
The DNA here is from genome assembly GCA_035936535.1 of Thermomicrobiales bacterium. GTDB lineage: Bacteria > Chloroflexota > Chloroflexia > Thermomicrobiales > UBA6265 > CADCWJ01. The sequence continues at coordinate 2,065 of DASYVY010000520.1, forward strand.
TCGTCCTGAATGGCACTCCCCCATATCCGGCTGCCCGCACCCTGCTCACAACGGGAATCCTTGATGCCGCGATGCGTTCCCGCCATCAGGATCATGCGCTGCTCGAAACGCCGGAGCTCAATATCCGATACACCGCGCCCACTGACGTCGCCGATACGGGAATTGGCGCATCCCTGCCGTTCGAGCCGGAGCTCTGGTGATGCGCATCCTTGTCAGCGGTAGTGGGGACGTGCTCGGGAATATGCTCGTCCAATCCTTGGCGACACGCCACGATGTTCACGCCATGGACATCGCCGATCTCCGTGATCGGGAACGTGCCGAAGGAGCAGTTCGGGATCGGGACATGGTCGTTCAGCTCATCCCGCAAGGTGCGCCAGGGCTATCGGACATCGACCTGCTCGACATCTCCACCCGTGGAACCTACAACGTGCTCACCGCTATGCCGGCGGGTCGCCTCATTCTTGTGACGTCACTCCGGCCCTTCGAGCGCTATCCCGCCACCTGGCGGGTAACCGAACAGTGGGCACCCCGCCCAACGAGCGCGGTAGCGGACCTAGCGCCCTATCTAGCGGAGTTGACCGCCCGCGAAGTTTCGCGAGTACGGTCGGTCGAGGTGATCGTCCTGCGGCTGGGTGAGGTCGTTGCTGACGTGAATCCTCACGATGGGATGGCCGATCCACGCTGGTTGCATGTCGATGACGCGATCCAAGCGATCGAGCGAGCGCTGCTCTATCAGCCTGAACCGGAGGATGGGTCTTCCCGCTGGCGGGTGTTCCACATCCCCGGTGGAGGCGTCGCCCGATTTCCTCTCGGTCGTGCCGCCCAACCGCCTTTTTCCTACGCGCCGCGCCATGAGGTTGGCGTCATGGGCCCGGAAGCAGCGGCAGCATCAGGTGATCCAGAACCTCAGGCAATGCCGGCGACGGAGCGCTCGACGCCTCGCCGGGTCGTCATCCTTGGGGCTGGGGGACCGCTCGCTGCGATCACCGCGGAGAACCTGGCGCCCGATCATTTCCTGCGTTTGACCGACATCCGGCCGCTGGCCGAGATCGCCACCGGCAGACCGCAATCCCCGGGCGCGCCGCTGCCACGGGTGCTTCCCGCACCGCACGAGGAGCAGCGCGTCGATGTCGCCGACCCGGAGCAGGTGATCTCCGCCGCCCAGGATATGGACGCGATCATCAACTGTAGCGTGATTCGACCGGATCCGGTGAATGCCTTTCGGGTGAATACACTCGGTGCCTACACGGT
>DASYVY010000521.1:0-2791 GCA_035936535.1 Thermomicrobiales bacterium
GGCGTACCTGCCGGAGCAGGAGTACCGGCAGGAGAGCCGCGCCTGCCGTCAGCACGGCGGCAATCGTGCTGTTGACCTGCAAACCCTGGGTGAAGGCCTGGCGGGCGGCGTCGATCAATTCTGGACCAAGCGGCGCGGGGAGTTGTCCGGCGACTTCAAGCGCGCCGCCTAGGGTGTCGCGAGCAGTAGCAGCCTCCTGGTCCGGAACGCCAACCGGCAGAGCATCGGACAGGGAGCGACGATAGACGGCGGTGCCAACGCTGCCCAGGATCGCAACGCCGATCGCCAGTCCGAACTCCTGGCCGGTCTCCGAGATCGCCGAGGCAGCGCCGGCGCGCTCCGGAGGAGCGGCTCCCACGATCATGTCGAGACCGAGGATGAATGTTGGACCCATTCCCAGTGACATGACGACCTGCCCGACGATCAGGAGGCTCAGATCGGAGGAACCATCGAGCTGGGAAAGCAACGCGAGGCCGATGACCGCCAAGACGAGCCCGGCACTCATCACATAGGCCGGACGGACAAACCGAACGAGCGTCGACGTCAAGGCGGCGGCAACCATCATTGCGCCCGCCTGCGGGAGCGTCCAAAGACCTGCCGTGAACGGCGACAGCCCCAGCACCAACTGCAGATACTGCGCGAGGAAGAAGAAGACGCCGGCCATTGCGACCAGGGCAACCGTCAGCGTCCCCAGCGACGCGCTGAACTTGCGGTTGGCGAACAGAGTTAGGTCGAGCAGGGGGTTGGCAAGTGCGCGTTGCCGGCGCGTGAATACCGCGCCAAGGCTCACACCGACCACCATGGCAAGAATCGGGAGTCCAGCCAGACCGTCTTTGGCGAACTCCTTGATCCCGTAGATGGTCGAAATGACGGCGGTGAGCGAAAGCACCACACTGGTGAGATCCATGCGTCCGGGGTTGGGATCGCGATACTCGGGCAGCAGGGTCGGTCCGGCCACCAGCAGCAGCGCCATCACCGGTACCGCCAGCAGGAACACCGAGCCCCACCAGAAGTTCTCCAGCAACGCGCCGCCGACGATCGGGCCGATGATGGTGCCGATCATGAAGCTGGACATCCACGCCGCGATGGCTGTGGTGCGCTGGGCCGGGTCGTGGGACATGTTCCGGATCAGCGCCAGGGTGGATGGCATCAGGGTGGCGCCGGCGATCCCGAGCAGCGCGCGGGTTGCGATCAGCATTTCCGCGCTGGCCGCGTAGGCCGAGGCAACCGACGCGACGGCGAAGGTCGCCCCGCCAATCATCAGCAGCTTCCGACGGCCGATGCGGTCACCGAGGGTCCCCATGGTGATCAGGAATCCGGCGATCAGGAACCCATAGCTGTCCAGAATCCAAAGAAGCTGGGAACTGCTCGGAGCAAGGTCGGCGCTCAGATGCGGGACCGCCAGGTAGAGCACGGTCATGTCCATCGCAATGAGCATCGCGGGCAAGGCGAGCACAGTCAGCCCGATCCACTCTTTTCGCCCGGCTCGTGCTGCTGGCCCGGCCGCGGTATTCGACTCCATCAAGAGCCCTCCCATGATTTGCGTTTGTTGCCGGGCGACAGGTCGAGGTCATCCGCCTGATCCCTGGCTCTCCTGTCACGACGAACCGCCGTGACATTAGATAGTCGTACGGACACCCCCGAAATCGACACCGGCCCCGCCGAACGTGAAAAACGTCCGCTCGCCGCTTCAGCCCCGCAGGTCGCTCAACCGTTCTTCGAGAGACCGCCGCTCCGGCTCCTATCGCGTGAGGCCGAGTGCGTCCTCATAGAAGCGCCAGGCTGTTACGCATCTTCAATGTCCTGATTGGCTGCCAGGATGGCTTCCGCCACATCCCATACCCGGGGCAGGCATGCCTCGATCTGTTCACCGCGCTGTCGGAGATCGGCGTAGGACGCGATACCGAGGTCACCCAGCAAGTCCCGGTAGCCGGAGCAAGACCTCTCCCGCATCTCCGGTGTCGCATCGTGGCCCAGCACCTTCTGGCATCTGGATTACGTAGCCACCATCCAGAATACCGCCTCGCGATGGGACCCGTGCTCGATCAGCTCCCGGCTCCCATCGATCGCGATCGGGCGGGCAATGTCGCTGATATCCGGGGCGAAGAAGAACGGTGTCGTGACCACCGCCGCCGCTGCGTCGAATGCCTCCGCGAGGGCGGCAAGATGGTGTTCCACATGCGCTCGGCTCATCCGGGCGCATCCCAACAGACCCAAGAGGGTTTCGTAAAGATCCGAATGACCGTACTCCGCCAGGAGCTCTCGCGTCGCCACGTATCTCCGCCGCACGGTCGGGTTCCTGAGGCCGGCGACGAGGAGGACGTGGGTCAGGACGCCCGCCGCGAAGAGCCAGGCCGTAACCTGGTCATAGAAGGGCACCGACTCGTTCAACGATTCGAGATTCCGCAGGACCTTGTCCCTGGCGTGCTCACATCGCCGGTAGACCCAGTGGCGTTTGACATAGCCTTTGGAGACGGCCGCCTGGAGATCGGTCAACTGGCCCGACGGATCGAGAATGATGCCCGGCGCCCGGAAACTCCCGGCGAGATGGTACTGACCCAAGATCATCTCGGGTGACCGAAGCTGATCGCTGGGCAGCGAGGAGACGTCGAGCATGACATCCCGGTAGAGGAGCTTTCCGCGCGTGAGTGCTGGGCTAGGATTGGCGAGGACGACCATCACGTCCACGTCCGACGCGCCCGCGAGGATGGCATCGTCGGGGAGCCAGTTCGTTGAACCGTGGAAGAAGGCGCCACGAAAGCCGGGCACCTCGCTGGCCTCCTCGATCACC
>DASYVY010000522.1:0-3883 GCA_035936535.1 Thermomicrobiales bacterium
AAGGTCTTCGACCTGACCGATGAGGCGGCGTCGCCTCTCATCCAAGGCGAGAATCTCCTCGACGGGAACCTCGACATTCTTCTGTGCCGAGAGTTGGCGGACCCGTTCCGGGCTGTCGCGAACAAGCTGGATATCGATCACCGTGCATACCTTTCCGTGCGCAAGAAGAGAGGACGTTGTGCTGGCACAACGCCGGACCCGTGAGACGCCCCCGTTTCGCGCACCGTTGTTTCGGCCCGACGGCACGGACCAAGAGCAGCGCTAAACGGGGTTGCTAGACTGAACCGGGGAGCGGGACGCAGAGGAGGAGATTTCGGGAAGGAACTTTTGCCAGTCGGTCTGGATCGACGTATCGAGTCTTCGCTCGATCGTGTAGTACCGTCCGGCGCGGGGTTCAAAGGGCTGGGTGCGGAGTGACATACGCGCTTCGGCGATGCTCTTGCCACCCTTCCGATGGTTGCACGCCTTGCACGCCGAGACGACGTTGTCCCAGACGTGGAGGCCGCCCCGGGAGCGTGGGATCACATGATCTATGGTCAGGTCGGATGCCTGCCGATTGCAGTACTGGCAAGTAAAGCCGTCGCGGATGAAGATCTCGCGTCGTGTCAGTTTCACCCTCGGCCGTGGACGTCGGATCATGTACATCAGGCGAATGACAGAAGGCGCAGGAAAGACGGCTGAGACGCTGGCAAGCCCGTGGCTCCGTGCCTCCAGGATCTCGGCCCGGCCGCCGATGACAAGCACCAGCGCCCGGCGCACATTGCAGACGTTGAGAGGCTCATAATTCTGATTGAGCACTAGTACGGCGTTGTTCACCCTGACGGTATCCTTCAAGTCAGGTTTGCCGCGGACAACCTTCGCACCAGGCGCCGGATGCAACCGAGCGTTACGACAACTGTTCGGATACTAGCATGCGAAAATCCGGGCAACAACTCGGGAGTGTTAAGGTCTCATGCAGCGGCGTTGCCGCCACGCAAGTTTGGAGACGGGTGCCTGGATGGGAGACCTGAGGGGCCAAACTAATCGGCGGCGATCGGCGAGGCTTCAAGCAGCGGTCGGAGAAACTCTCCGGTAAAGGATCCATCGGTATGGGCCACGTCCTCAGGAGTGCCCTCGGCGACCACCATGCCGCCACCACTGCCGCCTTCCGGCCCCATGTCCACGATCCAGTCCGCGGACTTGATCACGTCCAGGTTGTGCTCAATCACGATGATCGTGTTGCCGCCGTCGGCAAGTCGTTGCAGGACGCCCAGCAGGCGCTCGATGTCGGCGAAATGCAGGCCGGTGGTCGGTTCATCAAGGATGTAAAGGGTTCGTCCGGTCGCACGGCGCGACAGCTCACTGGACAGCTTGACCCGCTGAGCTTCGCCGCCGGATAGCTGCGTGGCGGGCTGGCCAAGGTGGATGTATCCGAGGCCGACATCCTCCAGTGTCTGAAGCTTGTTCCTGATGGCCGGGATGTTCCCGAAGAACTGGAGCGCTTCGGTCACGGTCATGTTGAGCACATCCGAGATCGACTTGCCCTTGTACAGGATCTCGAGCGCCTCGCGGTTGTAGCGGGCGCCATTGCAGACCTCGCACGGCACGAACACATCCGGCAGGAAGTTCATCTCGATCTGGATGATGCCCTCGCCTTTGCACGCCTCGCAGCGACCTCCCTTGACATTGAAGGAGAACCGGCCCGCCTGGTAGCCTCGCGTCTTGGACTCGGGCAGGGAGGCGAACAACTCGCGAATCGGCGTGAACAGCCCGGTGTAGGTCGCCGGGTTGGAGCGCGGTGTGCGGCCGATCGGGCTCTGGTCGATCTCGATCACCTTGTCGAGATGCTTGATCCCGTCCAGCGCGTCGTGGGCGCCGGGCTTCTGGCGTGCCCGCTGCAGGTCCATCGCCAGGCGCTTGTGCAACGTATCCGTGATCAGCGAGCTCTTGCCCGAGCCGGAGACTCCGGTCACGCAGGTGAACGTCCCTAGCGGAAAGTGCACCGTCACGTCGCGCAGGTTGTTCTCCTTGGCCCCGCGGAGCACGAGCGACTTCCCGTTGCCCTTGCGTCGCTTGTCCGGAAGGGGGATGGCCCGACGACCGCTCAGGTAGTCACCGGTGATCGACGCTTCGTTCTGGGCGATCTGCGCCATGTTGCCTTCGGCGATGACGTGGCCGCCGTGGATTCCGGCGCCGGGCCCGATGTCGACGATCCAGTCCGCCGCACGCATGGTGTCCTCGTCATGCTCGACAACGATCAGGGTGTTGCCGATGTCACGCAGCCTCTGGAGGGTCTTGATCAGCCGCGCGTTGTCGCGCTGATGAAGGCCGATGCTCGGCTCGTCGAGGATGTAGAGCACCCCCATCAGGCTTGAGCCGATCTGGGTCGCCAAGCGGATCCGCTGTGCTTCGCCACCGGAGAGGGTGTTGGCGGACCGCTCCAGGGTCAGGTAATCAAGCCCCACGTCGACCAGGAACCCGAGCCGCTCCCGGATCTCCTTGAGGATCTGACGCCCGATCAGGAATTCCCGATGCGTGAATGCCGCGCCGGGCGTGGTTGACGGGTCCTCCGCCAGTTTCTCGAACCAGCTCTGCGCCACATGGATGGGCATTCGCGTGACGTCGATGATCGACTGCCCCTGGATCAGGACCGAGAGGATCTCCGGCTTGAGCCGGGCCCCCTTGCAGACCGGACACGGCCGGGTCGCCATGTACCGCTCAACATCCTCGCGCACCGATTCGGACGAGGTCTGTGCATACCGGCGCTTCAGGTTGGGAATCACGCCCTCGAAGACGACATCATAGGAGCGCATTCGACCGCTCTTGGATTCATAGCGCACAGTGACCGGCTCGCCGTTGCTCCCATACAACAGGATACCCAACGCTTCGCCGCTCAGCTCCCTGACGGGAACGTGGAGCGAGAAGTGATACTTCTCGGCTACCGCCTCGAGCAGCGAGCCATACCAGCGGGAATTGTCCATCCCCGTTCGCATCCACGGCAGGATCGCCCCCTGCTCGATGCTGATGGTCCGGTTTGGCATGACGAGCTCCGGATCGAGCTCCATCGTCGTGCCGAGCCCCGTGCACTCCGGACACGCTCCCTGGGGGTTGTTGAAGGAGAAGTTTCGTGGCTCGAGTTCGCCGAAGCTGATCCCGCAATGCACACATGCGAACTGCTCGGAAAAGGTGATCGCGTCACCGTCCACGATCTGGACGATTGCGATGCCTTGTGACATTCGCAGCGCGACTTCCAGCGAGTCGATCAACCGCACGCGATCCGGATGCTGGTCGGAGGAACCGTTCACATCCTCAGGATGCCTGATCACCAGACGATCGACTACGACTTCAATCGTGTGCTTCCTGGTCTTTGCGAGCTTGAACTGCTCGTCCATGTCGTGGACCACGCCATCGACACGAACGCGGACAAATCCCTGGCGGCGGATCTCGTCGAGCACCGCGGTGTGCTCGCCCTTCCGTTCGCGCACGACCGGTCCGAGAATCATCAGGCGGGTGCCATCCGGCTGGGCGAGGACCTGGTCGGCCATCTGCTGGACGGATTGCTGGGTGATCGGTCGCCCGCAGTTGGGACAGTGCGGGTGTCCTACCCGTGCGTACAGCAACCGCATGTAATCGAAGATCTCGGTGACCGTTCCCACGGTCGAACGGGGATTGCGGCTGGTGCCCTTTTGGTCGATCGAGATCGCGGGGGAGAGGCCATCGATGTGGTCGATATCCGGCTTCTCCATCTGCCCGAGAAACTGCCGGGCGTACGCGGACAAGGATTCGACATAACGACGCTGACCCTCGGCGAAGATCGTGTCGAACGCAAGCGACGATTTGCCGGATCCGGACAGCCCGGTCAGGACAACGAGCTTGTTTCTCGGAATGTCGACATCGATGTTCT
>DASYVY010000523.1:0-2705 GCA_035936535.1 Thermomicrobiales bacterium
GGTCTGGATGAATCAATAGCACGACGTACATTGGGGACATAGCCGGGGTATGGTAGAAGCGAGATCTCGCCGCATGAACGCCAAGGAGGTCCAATCCCACGCGCGTCCGCTTTCCGGCGGCTAGCTTACGCCCTTGACCACCTTCCGTGGTCAGCGCACAGTCGGTCTCCTCGATAAAACGGTGCACGGCATTATCAGCAGCGAGAGCCTGAGTTGCGCCCGCACTGCCGCCATGCTCGGCCGCTTCCCGGCCTCGTCGTAACTTGTCGGGAGATCAGCGTGACTTCGCTGACGACGGCACCGAGCACCGCTGCAGCTCGTTGACGATGAGGCTGATCAGAAAATCCAAAACCTTGGCTGACTCGGACGACAGTAGGCGGTAAGCGACGGCGACACTCGGTTTTCCGCACCTATCGCAGCACAAGCTCTGCCTCCAGACCTTAGAGTCAGCTCGAAGAGAGTCATGTCGGTGCCAGCCACTGTAGCATTGGGTGGACCTTGGCCACATGCTCCATGCCGCGAGCGCCTCCAGCCGCATTGGGTAACCTGTGGTATTTGCTGGCAAAGGCGATAAGCAGGATATGAGCTATGGCCGGATCTGTCGGTGCCTATGACCAGGGTTAAGCCCACGCAACTTTTTGCTTGGAGGAGCAGCCATGCGGATAGCGATAGCAGGGTTCTCACATGAGACGAACACATTCTCGAACGTGCTCGCGAGTTACGAGCGGTTTGCCGAATCCGGCATCCTCCGAGGCGCCGAGATCATCCAGCAGCACCGATACGCCCACAGCACCATCACCGGTTTTCTCAAGGCCGCCGACGTGTTTGGCTTCGAGGCGGTACCCCTGATCCATGCCCAGACCGACCCCTGTGGCATGATCACCAAGGACGCCTTCGATCGGCTGGTCGGCGAGATGCTCCGGCTGCTGGAAGAGCAGGGACCGTGGGATGGTGTGCTGCTCGCCAATCACGGCGCGGCCGTCTCCGAGGAGTATCACGACGCCGACGGCGAGATCGCGCGACGGGTGCGCGCGTTGGTCGGGTCGGATGTCCCGATCGGCATGGGCCTCGACTTGCATGCCAACTTCACCCAGCGGACAATCGATGACACGACCGCCTGCGTCTTCTACCGTCAGAACCCCCACGTCGATGCCCGCGAGCGGGGGTTCGAGTGCGCTGAGATCATCCACCGGACTATCAAGGGCGAGGTTCGACCAGTCCAGGCGCTCGAGACGCCCCCACTGGTTGTCAACATCGTCAAACAATTCACGGGCGCGGAACCGCTGGCGAGCCTCATGCGTGACTGCGAGACAGTCATTGCCCGGCCGGGCATGCTCTCGGCCAGCGTGATCCAAGGCTATCCATACGCGGACGTACCGGAGATGGGCATGAGCTTCCTGGCGGTGCATGACGGCGATGATCAGGCGGCACGCGAGGCGGCGCGCTGGCTAGCGCGGCGCGCGTGGGACAGGCGGGCCGAACTTCAGGGTGACATTCCTTTGCCGACTGAGGCGCTCAAGCACGCGATGCGAGCACCGAAGGGTCCGGTCGTGCTAATGGATGTCGGCGACAACATCGGCGGCGGCAGCCCGGGCGACTCGACGATCCTTCTGGCGGAGGCGAAGCAGCTTGGAGTGCGGAGCTACCTCCAAACCCTCTACGACCCGGAACCGGTTCAGGCCTGCGTCGCGGCCGGTGTCGGCAATGACGTGACGCTTCGGGTCGGGGCAAAGACCGACGACCGCCACGGTCAGCCGGTCGAGGTGACCGGCCGGGTCCGCCTGATCTCCGATGGCAAGTTCGAGGACCCGGAGCCAACGCACGGCGGGGCCAGATACTTCGACGGCGGCACAACCGTTGTCCTGGAGACGACCGGTGACCACACCCTCGTTCTGACCAGCCGCCGGATCGGCAACACGAGCATCCAGCAGATGTATTCGCTCGGCATCCGACCCGAGGAGAAGAAAGTTGTAGTGGCGAAGGGCGTCCAGTCGCCGCGACCGGCGTACGAGCCGATCGCCGCCGAGATCGTGCTCGTGAACACGCCGGGGGTGACCACCTCCGACCTGTCGTGGTTCACGTACGAGAACCGGCGTCGCCCGCTCTACCCCTTCGAGCCAGAGACAACCTGGTGATCGAGGGTCTTCGGCGGATTCAGGCAAGGGGTTTGTTCGCGTCGATGTATGCCACCGGCCCGGAGAGCGTGAAGCATGGCGTGACTCCGACCTGTCTCAGAGGGTGAGCAAGTGAAGCGGAATCAGGAATTCGAAGGCGGCCGGAGGGAGGTAGCTGTGATGTTCAAGCAGAACCTGCTTGGGGACAAGGTCGCAATCGTCACCGGAGCGGGTACTGGCATTGGCGCGGGCATCAGTGAAGCACTGGTCGACGCCGGCGCGGCAGTGGTCATCAGCTACCACAATAATGGCACTGGAGCCGAGCAACTTGCCGCTCGCCTTCGTGAACGTAGTGACAAGGTGCTCGTCCACAGCTGTGATGTACGCGAGGACGCGCAGGTTCAAGAGCTGTTCGATACGGCCATCGGCAAGTTTGGTCGGGTGGATATCCTCGTCAACAACTCAGGGATCACTGAGCCACGCTCAATACTCGATATGACGCCCGAAGACTGGGACAGGACACTCAATATTAATTGCGCGGCGCCTTTTTCTGTACGCAGCGTGCCGCGCGGGAGATGATCAAGCAGGGCT
>DASYVY010000524.1:0-2286 GCA_035936535.1 Thermomicrobiales bacterium
CACCGCGGGGTCCAGTGACGACGGCGCGACGATCGCCACTTCTTGGGCCGCCTCCCACATATCGACGACCAGGAACAGGAGCAGGCCAACGGTGAGCGCGAGGATGAAATTCATCGCCCCCCGTCCGAGCCGCCGCATGAACGGGTACCAGAGGAGCCCCAATCCCACGGGGACGAAGCCAACGTAGAGGCCAACTAGGGCAAGACGGGCGAAACTCTCCCCGTCCGCCTCCGGACTGGCAATCGCGACCGGAATTTCGGCCTCGAAGACGACGCCGGTCTCAGTGATCAACGCGATCCCATGGCCCTCATCTTGGACCCACGGGTAGGGAATCGCGATGGTCGCGGAATCCAGCCGATCCAGTGGGCCACCTGGTTCCATCGTGAACTGCCAGTACGCTTCATCAACGAGCACCTGGGAGATGGTGATCGGGTCCGGCCCGTCGTTCACAACGTCCAGCTCGATCAGCCCCGGTTCCGGCAGGCGCACGCGCTGGACGCTGAGCGTCTCGATCGGTGGGGCAGTGCGCTCTCCCAATCCCGCATCGGTACGGACGATCCAGAGGAGAACGCCGGCGAGGAGTAACAGTGGAAGGATCGCCAAGCCAAGCATCGCGGGCGACAATCTCGTCTGCCTGGTGCGCTCGTTGCGGCTGGTAGCCGGGGAAGCCGTTGTCTCTGCCATGAAGGGGCCTCCTACATCCACATCTCTACTGGACATCGAACATGCTCATCCAGCCCAGCTCGGCGAACTCCGAGACGTGGGCGTGGAACATATAGAGACCTGGCTCGTGATCGGCGAAGCTGAACTCGAGGATCCCGCGCTGCGCCTGGGCCTGCATGATCGTGTCGACCGTTCGCAGTGTCGGCTCCAGGTTTGTCCCGTGGTCGTAGTAGTCGAAGAAGTTCGCGTGGAGATGGAAGCTATTGATCGGGTCGAACTCGGTGAGATTGATCAGATAGATGCGCACCGGTCGTGTCCGGTCGATCACCAGCGGGTGTTTCATGTAATGGAAGGCGACAGTGTTAACGGCGTAGACCTCGTTCCCCGCATCGAACGTGGTGTCGAACCCGTTCATCACCATGATGAATTCCTGCCATGGCTCTGACTCGGGATGGTCCGGGTGACGGACCTTTGCTCGGTCACCGTGACGAGCGGGGTCCGGGTTGACGATGAACCCGCCATAGAGCCCCTTATGAATGTGACGCTTCAGGGGTGTCGAGTGGCAGTGGTATAGGTGACAGCCAAAGGGCCTGGCGGTGAACTCGTAGGTGAAACGGTCGCCAGGCAGGATGTCACCGCGGCCAATCCCCGTAACGCCATCCTGGTAGGCGCTATGGATGCCATGGAAGTGAATCGTATGGGGGTGGCTGCTTCCATTGCCGAAGTGGATGCGAAGACGATCACCCTCGTTGCAGCGGAGAGTCGGACCAGGCACTTGGCCGTTATAGGTCCAGGCAGGGAAGAAGATACCTGGGGCAATCTCAATTTCGCGATCGACCGCGTTGATCTCCCATTCGCGGACAACCGTGCCATCCTGCATCTTCGTCGCTTCGCCATAATCGAACGTCGTCGCAAAGACGGAAGGATCCCAGCCAAGGCGCTGGAGATCGACGTCACCGACCGTCGAACTGAGCGAGTGCCCCTCTGCCATGTCATGTTCGGCGTGGTCTTGGGTCATTGCCGGCCTAGCGGTCGTACGCGGCTGCGCCAGCGCAGGCACGGCAATCATGCCCCCGAGCGTGCCGCCGCCAATAAGGCCACGGCGAAGCGCGGCGCGGCGGCTCAGCGCCTGTTTTAGCATCGGCTGTCATCCTTTCGTTGCATGGAAATTCCATACTAATTCTCGCATGATGATTTAGTATAGCGTTGCCTATACTTGCTCGCAACCCTGGCTATAAATGCCTCGCTGTATGGCTTCCGAGTGACAGCCCGGCATCGTACTGAAGTCCAACCCGGAAGTGCTGCCCAGCACTACACTGAGATCTCCTGGGACCCTCAGGCCCTGTGTTAGGCTTGTGCCGTCGATGACCGGCAATTGCCGTTAGAGCCGCCATCGAAGGGAATCACATCCCATGCACCGCCCAGCACCGTCGCTCGCGCCAGGCTTCACGCGGCTGATCTTCCTCGCTGCGGCGCTGGCGCTGCTCACGATGCCGGTCGAATACCGGGGCGGCGCCGAGGAGGCGCATCCGCACGCGGTCGTTCAGTTTTGGGCCGAGGCTAGCCGCGGCTCTTTGAGCCATCATCACCGCGATGGTGCTCATCATCGCGATTTTGAGGGAG
>DASYVY010000525.1:0-3872 GCA_035936535.1 Thermomicrobiales bacterium
CTTCATGGACCGGATCGCGACCAAGCTCTGGATCGTTGAGGACGGCTCGATCACCACCGCGCTCGGCAACTACTCGGATTACCAGAGAATGCTCGGCAGGCGTGCCGATGTGGCGCCCCAGAACGCGCCGGCAAAACCGGATCCTGGCCAGGAGAATCGGCATGCCGACCACGTGCCGGAGAACGGGCACCTGGATTCTTCGATCGAGGGAACAGGGCCGGTCAGCATCAGCGCCAAGGGCAAGCCACGGCGGCGAGGCGAGGGCGACATCCAGAAGTCGCTCGGACAGGCGGAACGCGATATCTCCCGCCTGGAGGGACGGCTCAACGACCTGAGCGATGCCCTGGCAATCGCCAGCATCGACAAGGACGTCGAGGCGGTGGCGAGGCTTGGGGAGGAATACGAGCGAATCCAGGGCGAGCTTGACGACGCCTATGCACGGTGGGAAACCGTCACCCGATCCGCAGAGGTTCCGGTCTGATGCCGGACCGGTTCATCCTTGGGGTCACCGGCAATATCGCATCGGGCAAGAGCACGGTCTCCGGCCTGCTTGCCGAACTCGGCGCGACGGTGATCGATTCCGATCTGGTCTACCGCGAGCTTGTCGGCGCGGGGCAACCGTTGCTGGCGGTGCTCGCGGATCGGTTTGGCCCCAACATCGTCGCTGCCGACGGCAGTCTTGATCGCGGCGCGTTGGGATCGGTCGTGTTCGCCGATCCGGCGGCACTGGCCGAGCTCGATCGGCTGACACATCCGGCGGTGATTGCAGAGGTGGACGCACGAGTCGAGCGCGTCGGCGGCGGGGTGGTCGTGCTCGATGCCGTCAAGCTTGTGGAGAGCGGGCACGCCGATCGCTGCGACGCCGTCTGGGTCGTCGTGGCCGATCCCGAAGTCCAGGTTCGGAGATTGATGCAGCGCAATGAATTGCCGGAGCAGGAAGCACGCCGACGCGTGGAATCCCAACCTCCACTGAGGACGAAACTGGCCCGCGCCGATCTTGTCATCGACAACAACGGCACACGCGAGGATACGCGGGAACAGGTCGTGCAGGCATGGAACCGGTTACCGTTACACGGGTCTACAGGACCACTCCTCGAAAGGAACGCATCCACACATGGCTGACGAGACCAGCACCATCGACGTCTATTTCGATTACACCTGTCCCTGGGCATGGGGCGGGCAGGCCTGGCTGTACCAGGTTCAGGACGAGCTTGGTGACAAACTGAAGATCAACTGGCGCTATTTCCCCCTGCAGCAGGTCAACGCCCGCAGCGCAGACTTCAAGATCTGGGAGCTTCCGAACGACGGCTCCAACGCAAGTCTTCGCTCCTATCAGGCTGCCCACGCCGCCAAAAAGCAGGGAGAGGACGCGTTCCGGAAAGTGCATGCCTCGCTGTTCCTGAAGCGGCATGAGGACGGCCGGAATCTTGGGCAGCAGAAGGTGCTGGAATCGGTCGCCTCCGAGGCCGGGCTCGATCTCGACGTCTTTCGCCAGGACCTTGAATCCGATGAAGTGTTCGCGACGGTGAAGGACGATTTCACCTTTGGCAAGCAGGAACTCGGTGTGTTCGGAACCCCGACGATCGTGTTCGAGAACGGTCAAGGTGCCTATCTCAAGGTGAACTTCCGCGATCTGCCGAAGGACCCGGCGACGTTCTGGCAGGAGTTCGTTGCCGTGGTACGGGATCGTCCCGAGGCAATTGAGATCAAGCGCCCTCAGCCCGGTCAGTAGACCGGGAAATCGTTCACGGGAGCCATAACAAGAACCGGAGCGGTTCCCGAGGGGACCGCTCCTGCATGACGTGCCGTAAGTTCGATCCGGGTGACCTCAACGCATGAGCAACTGCCCTACTCCTGCCCCTCCCTCGCCGGCCAAGATCACGGAGGTTACGCAGCATCTGCTGACATGGTGGCATGCCAACCGGCGTGACTTGCCATGGCGCCATACCCGCGATCCCTACCGCATCCTCGTTTCTGAAGTCATGCTGCAGCAGACGCAGGTCGACCGGGTAATCCCCTACTACCATCGCTGGCTGGAGGCGTTTCCGGATGTAGAAGCGCTGGCCAATGCCTCCACGGCCGACGTGATCCGACTGTGGGCGGGACTCGGTTACAACCGGCGCGCGGTCAACCTGCAGCGAACGGCCCAGGCCGTCGTTGCTCGTGGAGGCACGTTCCCGGATGACGTGGAGACGCTCCGGTCGCTGCCGGGAATCGGACCGTACACGGCCGGCGCGATCGCCTGCTTCGCGTTCGAGCAGGTCGTTCCGTTTGTCGATACCAACATGCGGCGCGTGCTCCACCGGGTGTTCCTCGGGCCGGAGATCCCGGAGCTCCTTGCGACCGAGCGGGAGATTACCGCGCTGGCGGAGTCGGTTGTTCCGGCCGGGGACGGGTGGAACTGGAACCAGGGTCTTATCGAATTCGGGGCCCTGCAGTGCACGGCCCGCAAACCCCTCTGCGTCATCTGTCCCCTGCAGCAGACGTGCAACGCCTGGCCGGATATCCAGACGGCGATCGCCGCGCAACCGAAACGAGCCGCCAAAGCCACCGAAGTTCCGTTCAAGGAGTCCAATCGGTATTTCCGTGGCCGAGTTGTGGACGCACTTCGCGGTGATGCCAGTGGCGCACTCTCGCTCGCCGAACTCGGACCACTGGTTCGCCCGGGCTTCGTCGATGCTGATATGCCATGGATGATCGAGGTGGTCCGAGGGCTGGAGCGGGACGGGCTCGCCAGGATCGCAGAGGACGCCCCTATCTACCGGACAGACGCGAAGGCCGATGGTGCCGCGGGAGACACGCTGGGCGAGGCTGCATCCGTCGATGCTGGAGCGATCATCGTCCGCCTGCCGTGATCGTGACCGCGGCCAACCGGACGAGCACCGATGGCCGGCATAAAACCGGCCACTACGCAGGCTACAAGCGTCATGTAGTGGCTGGTCTCGCAGTCGATGGCGGATCCATTGGGCTGATGCAACCCCATTGTGCCAGCCAATGGACGCTACGACAGCGATCACCGTCTCGCGGAGGTTTTCGGTCGCGCCCAGTGGCTGGCACAATCCCGGCCACGAAGCGGGTTTTTCGGCGGCGTAGCCACGACGCAGGCGGCAAGCGCCGGGTAGACCAGTTGGCTGGTCTCGTGCCAACCACGGGCCGATCACCATGACCGGGAAACGCTCGATCGCGAACTAGCGGTACGCACGACACCGGCCACTACGCGCGGTCCAGGCGACGTACCTCGATCCGTCCAGTAACCCGCCGCTCAAAGCTCAATGCTCGTGAGGTTCGCCGCCGTCGTGCTCGTCCATCGAGATCGGGTCGGTGATCGGCTGCTGTCCTCGTGCCACGAGCATATCGTTCATGGCGTCGATCTCCGTCTGCTGGGTGAGCACGATCCGATCGGCCATGAAGGTGACCTCCTCCTGGTCGCTGCGCTCGAGCACGGCCTCGGCCATCTCCACCCCGCTCTGGTGATGACGGATCATGAGCTGCAGGAAGAGGACCTCGGCCTGATCGACCGGTAATGATCTGAGCCGCTGGATCTCCACTGGCGTTGCCATCCCGGGCATGAGCCCGTCGACGGGATGGCCCATCCAGGCCATCGGCTTGTCCTCTCCTGTGAGGGGTATATCCCAGATGTCGAGGTAGCCCTGCATGGCGCCCAGCTGGGTCGCCTGCGTCATCGCGATGTCGGTCGTCAGATAGCGGAGGTTTTCGTCCGCGGTTCGATCGCGAATGATGAGCGACATCTCACCCGCTTGCCGGTGGTGGTCGATCATGTCGCGGAGAAACCCGGCCGTCGCCGAATCGTCCGCGACCGTCGATCGCGGCCAGGCAGACCAGGCGAACACTGCCGCTCCAATCACCAGCAT
>DASYVY010000526.1:0-3197 GCA_035936535.1 Thermomicrobiales bacterium
GATGATCGGAGCCGGTGCGCTTGTGGCCGCCACAGGCGCCGGCGTCGCGGACAAGGCAGCGGCCCAGTCCGTCACCGGGCAGGACATCGCGAACTTCGCCCTCCAGTACAACGGTTATGCCTATGTCTGGGCGGGCAACACCCCGGCCGGGTTCGACTGCTCCGGCTTCACCCAATACGTCATTCTCAGCATGCTTGGCATCGACATCACCCACAGTACCGAGATGCAGATGAACTACGGATACTGGGTCGACTGGGGTAACTGGATGCCCGGTGACCTCGTCTACTTCGCCGGCACGTGGGGCAGCGGCATCTCGCACTCAGGCATCTACATCGGCGACGGCCAGTTCATCCACGCCGAGAACGAGTCGACCGGCGTCCGCATCTCAAGCCTCTACTCGAATTACTACTCAGGTCATTACTACGGCGCCATCCGGATGGTGTAGCGCATAGCGCGCTCCTTGACGTACCGGGCGGGGCTGCCCACATCAGGCACACTGCCCGGTGCTTTCCGTCATCAGGGATGACTGGCGACCTTCCAATGATCACGACAAGCGTTCGCGCAGCCTGCTACCTATTGGCTCGCCGTGCTGTTCGCCACGCATCGGCGAGATTGAGCGCAAATGTCGCTACCCACAGGGCCAGCAATCCTGGTTGCACCCGATCTGGCCCCAGCCGGGTCCCCTTCAATCCAAGCACATTGCGGGCAAGCCACGTATTCAGGCCGCTCGCCGTGCTCAATCCCAGTCCTGCGATCAGGAACGGCACCGCCTTTGCCGGCTCCCGGTTGTAGGCCTGTCCCAGACCTTCCATGAGGGATGAAAGTCCCACGGCCACCCCCGGGGAGGGAGTGGCTTTATCCGTCTGGCTTCGCATCACCACTGTCCTTTCCGGTTCATGAACTCTTCCCGCCTACTCAGGCACCGATACTGGCGTCCGGCGTCGTGCGTGCCAGCTACTCACTGGCGAGATGACCAGGTTCGCATCCCCCATGCCGCCGGACAGGGGGAAAGGGATCTGTTCTGGTGCAGCGGTTTACGGTCTGGTACCACAATGGATGGCGACCGCGCCGAAGCCGAGCAGTTGGTACTGGACATCTTTCAGGCCGGCAACGCGGCAAATGTCCGCCAGCCCATCGGCGGAAGGAAAAGCACGGACCGAACGGGGCAGATACTTGTACGCCTTGAGGTCGCCACTCAGGACCCCGCCGACGAGCGGCACGATCACCTCGAAGTAGAACTTGAAGAGCGGTCCAAGGAAGGGGCGCCGGAAGGGGGTCATCTCCAAACAGATGAACTTGCCGCCGGGCTTCAGGATGCGCGACATCTCGCGGATCGCGGCCGTGTAGTCCTCCATGTTTCGCAGACCGAACGAGATTGTGCAGGCGTCGAAGGTCGCATCATCGAATGGCAGGTTCATACCGTCGCCGACCATGAACTCCACCCCGTGGGGGCGCTTCCTGGCCTTCTTCCTTGCCTTCGCGATCATCTCGGTCGAAAAGTCGAGCCCCACGACCTCCGGCACACCGGCGTCATGGATGGCAAAGGCAAGGTCTCCTGTGCCGGTCGCCACATCGAGCGCACGCTGGCTGGGTCGGTCCTCCAGCATCGCGGCCTGCTTCGCAACCATGTTCCGCCAGTGGATGTCGAGCCCACCCGTCATCACGTGATTCATCAGGTCATAGCGGGGCGAGATCTTGTCGAACATCCGGCGAATATCCGGGCCGCTGGAGATCGCTCCTGACTGGGGCACCTTGTCATTGGTTGTCTCTGGTCCTGCCACGGGAGTTCCTCTATTCATGAGTGGTCTTGATCAGGAGTGGTTGCGGGCTTCACCCAAGGATGAGCGCGACCGAGAAAAGCACGCTGAACACCAGCGATGTCCTGCCGGTGGCACCGAGGGTGGGATTCAGCTGGGCGCCACCCAAGGTCCCGATTTGACGCCAAAGCTGCCAGAAAAGCGGCCACGAGAGGATCGTCAGCAGCGACCACGCATTCATCCATCCCTGGGCCCAAAAGAGGAAGGGGAGCGCCAGCGTACCTAGCTGGATCAGCACGTACTCACGCCGGGACGGCCTGTCGCCGATGCGCACAGCGATTGTGCGCTTCCCGACCAGGCGGTCCTGCTCCAGGTCCCGGACATTGTTGACGATGAGGATGCAGACGGCCATGAGACCGGTTGGGATCGATGCCGCCAGGCTCAGCGTTGTCACGTCCAGCGTCTGGAGATACGCCGTGCCGGTAACAGCGATCGGGCCAAAAAAGATGAAGACGAAGACCTCACCCAGGCCAAGATAGGCGAGCGGCCACGGGCCGCCAGTGTAGGCGACCGCACAGACGAGCGCGAAGATGCCAAGCAACAGGAAGGGCCAGCCACCGTGCCAGACCAGGTAGAGCCCGCTGATCGTCGCGAGCACAAGCACGAACACCGTGGCCCGCAGAACTTCCTCCGCGGTGACGAAACCGCTGGCGACGATCCTTGTCGGTCCGGTGCGCGTGGCAGTGTCAGCGCCACGCCTGAAATCCAGCGCATCGTTCGCCAGATTGGCCGCGATCTGCAGCAACAGCGCGGTCAGCAGCGCCACCATCGCCGTGACCGCATGGAACCCGCCCTCATGCACGGCGACGGCACTGCCGACAAGGAGCGGCGCGATTGACGCGGGCAACGTTTTGGGCCGGGTCGCCAGCATCCAGACGCGCAGCGACGATGGGCGCTCCAACCCAACCGGAGTGGAAGGCGAATCGACCGGTGAAGCCATCATGCTTCCATATTTCCCTTTCCACCAGCCTGCAGGTGGACGTTGTCGATGATGCGTGTGGCACCGACGTTAGCGGCAATGATCGCGTGGGCGCCGGTAACGACCTCGGCTAAGGGCTCGAACGTTTCCGGGTCAACGATCGCCAGGTAGTCGAGCTTGACGACGGGCTGCCGGGCGACGATCTCCCGCCCCATCTCCAGGAGGGAAGGGCTGCTTCTCTCCCCCTCGAGCGCCTGCTGCTGGATCGTGAACAGGGCGCTCGGAATCACCAGCGCGGCGGCACGCTCCTCCTCCGACAGCCCGGCATTGTACGAGCTGAGGGGAAGTCCATCCGGATCCCGCACCGTAGCACAGGCGACGATCTCCCCGGAGAGCGAGAGGTCCCTGTGCACCCGGGACAGCACCGCGAGTTGCTGCAGGTGCTTGGCGCCGAGATAGGT
>DASYVY010000527.1:0-2017 GCA_035936535.1 Thermomicrobiales bacterium
CGTGAAGCGCTCGCCGATCGGCTCCTCCGCCTCCACCTCACCGGGATCCGGGAGCGCGGCCAGGCCGGAGAATGCCTTCCGGACATCAGCGTTGCTGCACCGTGAAGCTCCACGCCCCGGAGCCGACGTCGACGATTGCGGTGGCATCGTGCCATTCCCGGATGGCCACGTCGCGTTGGCCCTCGGTGACGTGATCCGTCGCCTCCGCCGGAATCCATACCTCCGCCGTCACGTTGGCGGGCACATCGACCTGGAGAGTCAGGCTGTCGTCGCTCCGTTCCCAGCGCGAACGGACGGGCCCCCGGATGCTGTCGTACTGGCCCTCGGCGAAGGTCAGCTCATTGTTGACTTGGGGCCGGATCCGCAGACTGGCGTACCCGGTCGTACCGGGCACCTGTCCGATTCCGGACACCGAGCGCCGCATCCAGTCCCCGACCGATCCCAGCGAGTAGTGGTTGAAGGAGTTCATTCCCGGGTTCTGGAACCCCTTGTCCTCCGTCCAGCCGTCCCAGCGCTCCCAGATCGTGGTCGCGCCCTGCAGGATCGAGTACTTCCAGCTTGGGAAGGTCCGGTTCTGGAGCAACCGATAGGCGACGTCGGGATATCCATGCTCGGTCAGGACGTGACAGAGATAGCTGACCCCCACGAACCCGGTCGAGAGATGCCCGTTCTTGTCGGCAATCCGTTCCACCAGGTGCCTGGCCGCGACCGGTTCCAGGTCACCGGTGAGCAGCCCGAACTGCAGCGCAAGGCAATAGACCGTCTGCGTATCCCCTTCGATCGTGCCATCCGGCCGGACGTACGCGTCACGGAACACGGCCGCGATCTCGTCAAAGAGATGCCGGTAGTACCGCGCCTCCGCGTCGCGACCGGTCGCCTCCGCCATCCCGGCCATGAGCTTCGCGTCGTAGGCGAAATACGCCGTCCCGATCAATTCCTTGGGCGTGTCGGCGCCGATCGACAACCAGTCGCCGTAGTCGTGCATGCGGTTATGCCGCCATCGCAGATCGGGATTGGCGTCCCTGATCCAGGCTACCCACGCCGCCATCGCCGCCCAGTGCTCGTCGATGATCCTTGTGTCGCCATATGCCTGCCAGATTGTCCAGGGCAGAATCACGCCGCAGTCGCCCCAGGCGGGCGCCGCGTCGTCGAGGTCCGCGAGCCGTGGCGCCACGTTCGAGAACGCGCCGTTCCATCCCTGGGCATCGGAGACGTCGCGCATCCACTTCGTGAAGAACGCGCTGACGTCCATGTTGCCGATCGCGGTGGCGACGAAGACCTGCGCATCGCCGAGCCAGCCAAGCCGCTCGTCCCGCTGGGGGCAATCGGTGGGAACGCTCAGGAAATTTCCGCGCTGTCCCCAGACGATGTTGCGCTGGAGTTGGTTGACGAGCTCGTCCGAGCACGTGAAGCCGCCGGCGACCAGCGTGTCCGATCCGACAAACCGACCGGCAATTGCGTCCAGTGCGGGGATGCCCGGGTAACCGCTGACCTCGACATAGCGGAAGCCGTGGAAGGTAAAGCGCGGCTCGAACACCTCTTCCCCTGCTCCAGCCAGCACGAACGTATCGGTGGCACGGGCGCCCCGCAGGTTCTCGGTGTAGAGCGCGCCATCGGCATCGAGCATCTCCCCGAGCCGAAGCGTGATCGTCGTCCCGGCGGGACCGGTGGTTCGGACCGAGGCACGACCGGCGATGTTCTGTCCGAGATCGAAGATGAAGGTGCCCGGTGCTGGCTCGGTGCGCGAGAGCGGCGCGATGGCTTCCAGCGCCCGAACCGGCTGGGCGGGATCGGAGACGAGCGGCACCGAGCTGCGAGAGGAGACTGCCACCCTGCTCCAGTCGCGGTCATCGAAACCGGGGGCGTTCCACCCGGGCATCTCCCGGCGGGCATCGTAATACTCGCCCATGAGCAGGTCGGCGTAGCGAATTGGACCGGTGGTCGCTCGCCAGCCGGCATCGGTGGCGATGATCTCGGAGGAGCCATCTGCGTAGTCGATGTGCAACTGCATGAGCAG
>DASYVY010000528.1:0-2560 GCA_035936535.1 Thermomicrobiales bacterium
CATATCCATATCCACAACGCTCCCGAGCGTCACCCGTCGGTGGCTGATTCGCGATCCGCCACCCTCTGCACGAGGGCGAGTCCGCAGAGCGCGCCGATGCCATCGACCACGATGTCGAGCAGCGAAACATGGCGCCCCGGCACGAACGACTGGTGCCACTCATCGGTCAGGCCGTAGAGCACCGCCACGGCCAGTGCCAGCACCATGCGCTGACACGCCGGCATGGCGCCGGCATGGCGCGTGGATCGATCGCCCACCAGAGCAGCGCGGACAGCGCGGCGTACGCGCAGAAGTGTCCGGCGATCGATGTCAGTTCCGTGGTCAGTCCCGGTGGGACCGCAACCGTGCTCCGTGCAGACAGCGCGAAGATCGCTCCCATCCAGAGAAGGGCAGCCAGGGCCGGGATCGGCCGGATGATCCGCTGACCGTGGCTCTGCCCGGCACGCCGCATCGGATCCTGTTCTCCCCCTTGCCACTGCTACCATGCGGGCCGTCCACGGGTGCCCACCCCCTGATTGTCCCATCCCCCGCTCGGCAACGCGGCTCCCGCCAAACCCGGCACGCTGGGCCAGTTTTGGCGGGATCACACTACCCGTCCGGGCAGTATCGCGATCGAATTAACCAAGTATATGGTAGGAAAATACGGATGTGGCCTGGATGCAGCGGTGTCGGCGACCCTCGATCTTCCCGCCGACACGGCTATCCGGGGCCTGACCCAACCGGATTCAGCGCAGAGCGGGGAGCCAGCAGCCAGGAGCGGATGCCGTGACCGATGCATCATCGACCACCCGGCCGGATTGGAACGCTCAGGTCATTGCCGAGTTTCGCGCCAATGGCGGCGAGGTCGCTGCCCCCTATCCCGACCCACCGCCGATGCTCCTGCTCCACACCATCGGCGCCCGGTCCGGCAGGGAGCACATCGTCCCGATGCGCTGCCTTGTCGACGGCGACGACCTCTACGTGTTCGCGTCCGCCCACGGCAGCCACCGCCACCCCGACTGGTATTACAACCTCATCGCTCATCCCGAGATACAGATCGAGCGGGGCACGGAAACCGTCCCGGTACGCGCCGTGGAGCTTCACGGGGAGGAACGGGACCGGATCTTCGCCCGGCAGAAGGCGCGGTTCGACACGTTCGCGACCTTTGAGCGGACGCTCCAACGCGCCATTCCGGTTGTTCGCCTGGAACGCCGTGTTACCGGGAGAGGGGCCGCCGTGCCGAGCATCGAGGAAACCCGTGCCGAGAACGCCCGGGTGATCGAGGAGTTCCGCCGCAACGCCGGGAGGGTCGGCGGAAGGTATGAGGGGACGGATCTCATGATTCTGCACACTACCGGCGCGACGTCGGGACAGGAACGGCTCACCTCGCTTGCGTACCTCCGGCGCGACGATCGCCTCTATGTCTTCGCCGCCAATCCGGAGCGGCCGGGCAACCCGGCCTGGTGCCACAACCTGCGGGCCAATCCCGATGTCACGATCGAGGTGGGCACCGAAACGTTCGAGGCCAGCACCCGGATGCTGGAGGGTGACGATCGCGCGGATATGTTCTCCGCGTTCGTCGAAGCCATCCTGCAGCTACCGGATTGGCAGTCCGGGGCCGGTCGGCTCTTCCCGATTATCGAGCTCACGCCAAAGCGATGACAGACCGGCACGGCCTGGCCGATTCGACATGCGTGATCGTTGATTGCCGCCGGAGTCGCACAGGCGGGGTGGAAAGGAGGACCCGGTGGCATCGACCGCTGACGCCGGACGGGACGGCAATGCCTTCAACGCGAAGGTGATCGAGAGGAGTTCCGTGCCAATCGCGGCATCGTGACCAGCCTGCCGCGACGGACTCCGCTCATCCTGCTGACCACAACCGGTGCGAAGACGGGCCGGTCACGGACCGTGCCGCTCGCCTATGAGCGGTTCGATGATCGCTACCACGTGGTCGGCGCCGTCCTTGGGGCACCGCGCCATCCGGGGTGGTACCACAATATCCTGACCGATCCCCGCGTGACCGTCGAAGTCGGCAGCGATCGCTTCGACATCACCGCGCGGGTCCTCCAGGGCGAGGAACGGGATCGCATCTGGACGTTGCTGACCACAGCCAATCCCGGATTCGCGGAGTTCCAGGGGCAGACCTCCCGCATCTTCCCGATCATCGAGGTGACACCGCCGGGCCGTACCGGACAGGACGCAGATGCCAGCGCATACGGCGCCGCCCGCCCGGACCGTGTGCGGGAGGAGAGCACCCACGGTGACCGGCAGCGATCTCGACACCCGGATCATTAGAGCGTTTCGGGCCACCAGGGGACGGATTGGCGGCGACTTCGAGGGCGGGAACTTCCGGCTCCTCCATACAATCGGTCGAAGGACCGGCCAGAAGCGGCTTGCGTCGATGGCATATATCCCATCTTGCGACTGCTTGCTGGTGGTCGCCGCCGGGCTTGGGGATTAGGGAACGCCCGAAAAACCCGGCTGGTACCGGAATCTCAGGGCTCACCCCGGAACAACGATCGAGATCGGGTCCGATACCCGCCGGGTACTGGCAACCATGGTCGGCCTGGACGATCAGGAG
>DASYVY010000529.1:0-3319 GCA_035936535.1 Thermomicrobiales bacterium
GTTCGAGCTGGTCGGTCGCTGGAACCAGTTACTGCCGGTGATCCTCTACATCAGCGACAGCAGCAAGTACACGCTGCAGGTGGCCCTGCAGGCGCTGGTCACGGAAACGATGGGAACGTCCGGAACGGCTATGATCACTCCTGCCGTCCGGATGGCTGGAATCGTCGTCGCGATACTGCCCCTTGTCGCGCTCTACCCGCTGATACAGCGGTACTTCGTCGAAGGCATCTCGCTCGGTTCCATCAAGGACTAGCGCTCCACAAGGCCAACCGGCGTGGCCCCGAGCCCGGCAAGCCCACCTCATCCGGGGGATGGACCGGAAGGGCCCGGTCAGTCATCATGGGCCCGCGACGGCCCCCATTCGCGCATCGGCCATCCCGGAGGCTTGCAACGGCAGTGACCCATCTAGCGCCGCCCAGTCGTCCATGCGTATGAGCGTCCCAACGGTTTCTACGTGACCGTCTTCCGAGGATCCCCGATGCAAAGCGGCGGGAGGCTTGCCGGGCGCCGCCCCCTTGCGACCCATGATACGGAGCGTGCCACGCCACAATGACGATCAATCCTGTCACCCCGGCCGATATCACGCTTCGCGGTCGGTTCGATCCCGACGACCAGTGCACCTTCCGGCACGTCCCCTTCGACGTTCCGGACGAAACGGACCAGATCCATGTCACCATCTCCTATAACGACCAGATCAGCGCCGACCCACGCTACACGGACGGCAACACCCTCGACATCGGCATGTTCGACGAGCGAGGGATTGCCGCTGGAAGTCACGGATTCCGCGGGTGGAGCGGCAGCAACAAGCTCGCTTTGACGATCGGCACCGAGTGGGCCACGCCCCCTTACCGGTCAGGACGTCCGGGAGCTGGCACCTGGAATGTCCTGCTCTCGCCGTACAAGGTCAGCAGCCGAGGTCTCGATTACGAGATCGCAATCTGGCTGAACCCGGGCGTCCCGGCTCCGGCCCAACCGTCGACGGGTCCGGCACCAGAGGTCGGCCCCGGTCTCCGCTCCGTGCCCGCCGAGCCGCACTGGTACCGGGGCGATCTCCATGCCCACACGATCTATTCGGACGGCAGCGCGACCCCAGCCGAGCTTGCCATTGCCGTGGCACATGCCGGGCTCGATTTCTTCGGGATCACCGATCACAACCGGGCGCAAAGTCCGGTCGGACTCGTTCCCTCGGGCAACGGCTGGCCGGTGCTCGTTCCGGGTGTGGAGGTCACGACCTACGCCGGTCACTTCAATGTCTGGGGCACGGACGCCTGGTACGAGTTCCGCGATCCGACCGCCGAGGGCCTTCAGCGCGCTGTGGATGCCGCCCGTGCCGACGGCGGACTCGTTTCCTTGAATCACCCCAAGCCGTTCGGCCCGGAATGGCTGTTTCCGGAGGTCACGGGGTTCGACTGCATCGAGCCCTGGAACGGCTGGTGGGGCCGCCTGAATACCCGATCCCTGAGCGCCTGGGACGACCGCCTCCGGAATGGTGAGCGGCTCATTGGCATCTGCGGCAGCGATATTCACCAGCCGGAAGTGACCGGCGATCAGCACAATCCCCTTTCGCCGGTGCGTATCGGCTGGCCGACGCTCTGGATCCGGAGCGTCGGACCGCTGACGGCCGAGGCGGTGATCTCCGCGATCCGGGCGGGACGCTGCTTTATCAGCGAGTCTCCGAACGGTCCGCAACTCTACGTGCAGCAAGCGGGTGATCGCCTGTCAGCGCGCAGCATCGGCGCCCGAGGTAACGCCCTGGTGCTGGTCGGGAATACTGGCGTGATCGCCACGACGCCGCTCGCTTCCGACGACCTGACGATCGATTGGTCGCTTCAAGAACTGGCTTCCGGTTTGGGATCTCAGAGGGATATGTCGTGGTATGTCCGCGCCCAGATCGTCGATGATACCGGCACCGTGCGCGCCCTCTCCAATCCCGTCTGGCTCGATGACGCGGCCCCTACCGATCGACTCTTGCAGTGATGATCGCAACGGACGATCTGGAAGTGATCGAGTGGGTTGTCCGCCGGAGCGATCCATCGCGGCTTGCCACGTTCCACATACGGCGAACACGAGGGGTCGCACCTGCGCCTGGGCAATTCTGCGAAATGGATGAAGGGCCATTCTCGCCTGGCAGCGGGAGCGGCCCACCGAGTGCGTGACTATGGCCGGGCAGGGTCGTCACGCGGTACCGACTGGCTCACCAGTTGTCCTCTTCCTCGTCCGGTGGCAACCATCCCGGTCGCCACGGATTGTCCCCCGGCACCTGCGGCCCCCCGAACTGGTCGCGCTCGCTCGCGTCCAGTTCCGCCAGCTCGCCCATGCGGGTCAAGAAACCGTCAACCGTAGCTTCCGGATCGTGGAACCGGAACCGGCCGAGCTCGTGAAGCATCGTCGCTCCGGGATCGAACCGATCGCCATGGAATGCGAGTTTGGTGATGGTCTTCAAGCGCGCATCGGATTCGTCGAGCGATCCGACGTATGCCGCCAGATGGTCCAGCCCCTCCGCCGAGCGGCGACTTCGGGCGGCGACCTCCGGACCGAGCCCGTACATGTCCTGCTGCTCCCGCTCCCGGCGCCATGCCGCGATCGCCTCTATCCGCTCGACGATCGAGCGTCGCACATCCACCATCGAGGCATGCCTCCCGAGAGCGTCCTGAAACCCCGTCACACCCCGTCAGTCTAGACGGTGGAGGGAGATCTGGGCACCTCATCGACCAGAGAGCTCACCAGCTTCTGGGTCAGCGCCGCGCGAACGGGCGCGACCTCCGGGTTGTCGTATTGACTGACCAGCTCATGGGGATCATTCCGGAGATCGTAGAGTTCACCCTCGCCGCCCTGGTAGTGCACCAGCGTCCAGCCCATCGTTCTCACCATCGCCATCCGTCCCCGCATCGTAATCTCGCCCATTCACGGACGCGGTCCCGCCATCAGCTCCGCCAGATCGACACCGGCGAACTCGAGCAGGGTTGGCGCGAGGTCGATCGATTCGACCATCGTGTCATCCACGCACACCGGTCGAATCCGGCGCGGCCAGCGGATGAAGAGTGGAATCCGGATCAGGCAGTCGTACATCGCCGGGCTCTTCCTGACCATCCCATGGTCGCCCAGATAGTCACCGTGGTCGGACATGAAGACGATAATCGTGTCCTCGTCGATGCCCTCCCCGTCGAGGACCGAGGCAAAGCGCCCTACCTCGTCGTCGACGAACGACACCATCCCGTAATAGATATCGCGGAGCCAGCCCACCTCATCCGGCGTGTGATCGACGGCTCTCCTAAGCCGCTGGCTGACCCGCTGGCGCGGGGACTTGGGATCCAGTTCG
>DASYVY010000530.1:0-2544 GCA_035936535.1 Thermomicrobiales bacterium
ATCTTCCTTGTGGATGACCACGTGATCTTCGGCAAGTTCGGTTGCCTCGACCGGGACCACGGCGTTCGCCCCATGCGGAACCGGCGCCCCGGTCATGATCCGGACGGTGTAGCCTTCGGTGACCTCGGCGTCGATCATCCCTCCCGCGGGCTGGTCGCCCAGGATCTCCCGCCAAGGTGAGCTGTCTTCGGCGACCACCGCGAAGCCGTCCATGGTCGACGCCGGAAACGGTGGGTGATCCTCCGGCGCGACGAGGTCGCCGGCGAGCACACGCCAGGCGGCGGCGGAGAGAGGGACCGGTTCGGCGGGCATCCGCCGGCCCGCCGCGATCTCGCGATCGACGATGGTCCGCGCCTCTTCGGGAGGACGCATGCGGTCGAGTTCCTGGAGGGCGTCTGCGTCTGGCATCTCGGTGGGAACCTCGCTCACATGGGCCTCATCGTGCTGGCGGGCTGCCGCTAAGGTCGATATCGACCGGCATCCTACCATGATGCTGACACCGCCCTAACGTTCTCGCGGACCGGATGGCACGCAGTGAGGTGGTCGTCATGAATCTCTCCCGTCTGAAGTGGATCACGATTCTCGCGCCACTCCTCTTTCTCGGCGTGCTCGAACTGCTTCGTTGGTGGATCGATCCCGATCTGTTCTCGTCCTGGGTCGGGTACATCCTGATGGGCGGCATCGCGTTGCTGGCCGTGCTGGGCTTCTCGCAAGCGATCTTCACTGTCATCGAGCGCCTGCAACAGCGCCTCCGCAAGCAGAACCAGGAGCTGCTGGCCCTGCACGAGGCGACCCTCGCGGTCGAGCGCAGGCTGGATCTGAATGACGTCCTCCAGGGCGTCGTTGATGAAGCCCGCTCCCTGTTCAACGCCCGTTACGGCGCCCTCATGTACCTGCGGGACGACGGTACCAAGGAAGCGTTCATCACGTCCGGCATTACGCTGGAAGAACGGCGCCTGCTAGGCCCGGAGCCGGAAGGTCACGGTGTTCTGGGCGTCGTGCTGGACGAAGGGGAAAGTCTCCGGCTGGACAGGATCGAGAATCATCCCCGTTCGGTCGGTTTTCCTGAGAATCATCCGAAAATGACGGCGTTGCTGGCGGTCCCGATCCGGTCGCCGACGGGAGTGCTCGGCAATCTCTACATCGCCGATGGCGACGAGGCCTTCCATTTCGATGAGAGCGATGAGAAGACGTTGAACCGGTTCGCGGCGGTGGCGGCGGTGGCGATCGAAAACGCCCGCCTCCATCGTCAGGTCAGAGCGCTCGCCATCACGGAAGAGCGGCAGCGAATCGCCCGCGAGATGCACGACAGCCTCGCACAGGTATTGGGTTACGTAAACACCAAGGCCCAGGCGACCCAGGTGTTGTTGGATGCCGGTCAAGTCACACGGGCATCGGAACAGCTGCGGCAAATGGCCGAGACCGCCCGGGCGGCCTATGCCGATGTCCGTGAGGGCATCCTAAGCCTACGGACCTCGCTTGATCCCGGTCGTGGTGTGATCGACGCCCTTGAAGGGTATCTGGCCGTCTGGCGGGAACAGAGCGGTGTGGCGACCGAGCTGGAGGCTGCCGCCGGAGTGGAAGGACGGCTCTCATCGCTCGCCGAAGTGCAATTGTTGCGTGTCGTTCAGGAAGCGCTGACGAATACCCGCAAGCATGCCGGGGCGACGTGCGTCCAGATACGCCTCACGATCGACGGTGACTACCTGGTCACGACGATCGCCGATGATGGAGCGGGATTCCTCGCACACGAGCGTGCACATCGCGGAATGCCCCGATTCGGGATGAGCACCATGCGGGAACGAGTCGAGTCGCTGGGAGGCACGTTCGAAGTAGTGTCCCGCCCAGGACAGGGAACCCGCATAATCGT
This sequence comes from Thermomicrobiales bacterium, assembly GCA_035936535.1. GTDB lineage: Bacteria > Chloroflexota > Chloroflexia > Thermomicrobiales > UBA6265 > CADCWJ01. Next base: position 1,871 of record DASYVY010000530.1, read on the forward strand.
AAGGCTGCCACTGGATCGCTGATCGTTATGCCGATAGGAATGATCACATGCGTATTCTGATTGCTGACGATCATGCGTTGTTCCGGGATGGCTTGCGCAGCTTGCTGGAGGCACGCGGGGACGATGTCGTTGCCGAAGCCAGGGACGGTGACGAAGCGATCGCCCTCGTCCGGCTGCACCGGCCGGATATCGTGCTGATGGACCTGATGATGCCGAATATTGATGGACTGGCGGCGACGCGGCTCATTTCCGCCGAGCTGCCCGACGTTCGGGTGGTGGTCCTGACAGCCTCGGAGGATGACGCGGATCTCTTCCAAGCGGTGAAATCGGGAGCGCGGGGCTATCTCCCCAAGGACCTCGAAGCGCGAGAGCTCTTCGCGTTCCTCGACGGTGTGATCAAGGATGAGCCGGCGTTGACACCGGCGCTGGCGCGCAAGGTGCTCGGCGAATTCGCCCGGAACCGGACTGAGCCGGCCACGCCGCCAGGACCGGCCCTGACCGACCGTGAACGAGAGGTGCTCGAGCTGCTCACCGAGGGCGTCACGTCCAACCGGGAGCTCGCGGACCGGCTCTTCGTCAGTGAAAATACCGTGAAGTACCACTTACGCAATATCCTCGACAAGTTGCACCTCAGCAACCGCGCCCAGGTGATCGCCTATGCGCTGCGGCACCGG
>DASYVY010000531.1:0-4481 GCA_035936535.1 Thermomicrobiales bacterium
GTAGGCGTCGTTCAGCCAGGCGATGACTCGTTCGTTACTGGTGCTGGTGCTGCTCACGTCATGCTCCTTGTCGTGCGGGGCCCGGAGGGCGTGTCACGCACCCGCGGATAGCGGGTGTCCTCCACGGGATGGTTGCGTCAGATGATGGTTCATTCATGCCTGCCCCCTTGCCGTCTGTCCGGCACGCCGCCCAGGCGTCCTTGGGCTCACCTTGCAGAACAGGTGCCGCGGCAGGGCCGGCTCCGCGGTGTCCTGACCTGCATGCCGGAACCGAGGTGATGTCTCTGGCACGAGGACTCACGATCCCCAGGCACGTCCCGGTCCTCGATAGCAAGGAGCACGGGAGTGCCTGGAGAGCCGGGAAGCGGGTTTTCGAGCGTTTCCCCGCGACCGTTCCTGACGGCTGGCTCGGCGCGTCCGGCCATGCCTCGACCCAGGTCGCCGCCCGCGTGCGGTGGTGCGGTCATGCAACCCGCCACGAGGGGGCCACGCATCCCGTCAGGATTCCTTTGCCTCGCTTTCGACTCTGCCAAGTGGCTTATGAGCGATGAGGTCGAACCGCTGGCTGGGTCCCAGGACGTGCAGGCTGGAATTGACGATGGTCAGCACGTCGCCCGCGTTCTTCTCAAAGTAGTTCGAGGTGGTATCACGACCATCGATGAAGGTGACCATACCCTCGCCAAGGGTCTCGAGGATCCCGCCATCCTGCACGAGCACGGCGGTGTTCTCGTCGAGCCCAATGCCCACCAGACCGGGATTCGCGGCAAAGGCGCAGAGCAGCCGGCCCATCCGGCCACGCTGGCTGAAGTGCTGATCGATGACGACGTCCGACAACAGGCCCAGCCCGCTGACGATCTCGACCATCGCCTTGCGCGCCGCGGAGTCGCCGCTATTGCCGGCTATCCCTGTTCCACCAACCACCATGTGCTGGGCAACGACGGAGGCCCCGGCGCTCGTGCCCGCGACGATCACGCCTTCGGCATTGCGAACACGGATGACGTCCATCACCCGTGTCCCGATGATCAACTCCACCAGGCGCGCCTGATTCCCCCCGGTAATGTAGATGCCGGTGGCATTCCTGACCTGCTCGACGGCTTTCAGGGAGTTGGCGTCTTCGCGGGTTCGAATGTCCAGCGCGTCGATCTTGCCGGTGCCGAGTTTGCGAAACGCCCGATCGTAGTCTTCGACCATTTCCTCCGGCACCGACGATGCCGTGGGGATGATCAGGATCCGGGCGCGCTTGCCGCCGGCCAGTTCGACGAAGCGCGGAAGGACTTCACCGCCTCCGTCCTTGTCCTCGGCACCGCCAATCGCGAGCACCGCACCGTGCGCCCAGAGTCGACGCTCCTTCTCAAGATCATCATGGTGCTCGTCGTTTGTGGATGCATCGTCCCCGGAGTCCGTATCCCGAGACGCGTCTGTCGACGCATCCGCGTTCTTCCGTGCCGTCACGGCCTCGCCTGCCCTGGCCCGGGCGATTCCCTCATCATGAAATGGTCCCTACCCTTCCGGACTTGATGGACACGAGAAGCGTCCTCGACAACAGGTCCTGAGAGGCAGGGTGCAGCATCCATGCCAGCCCTCGTGGCCGGCGGATTGTGAGAACGACGGCGCGAATGCCTTCTGCGCTTGGGGATCGTGGTAGACACGCGGCTTCGACATTCGACCCTGGTGCACCGGCACCGGCACCGGGGACAGGGGCAATCAGCGGACGAATTCCGGAGCCCTGCAGCACCCTCTTCGAGGCGAGGTGCGGTGCACGCTCATCTGTTGGGGCGGAAAGGTCGACGACACCGGCGCCCGCCCGTTCGTCTCAATTACCGGTCGCCCTGGAGTTCATCAGCTGCGACTGCCAGTCCTGGCCAAACCGCCGATTGGGAGGAGACCCCGCGGCCGTGCAGAAACGACCTCCCCCGCCATGACCTGCCTGCGCTATTGCCCTGGAGGTTCCTGGGGGCGGTACGGGAGGAACGTGCGTCATGGCCGGGGACTGGCCAGAAGGCGGGGCACCGATCACGGGATGGTGTCGGGTTCCGGGCTGACCTCCCGGGCGGCCTGGCGCATCGCCGGCGCGATCCGTCCCTCGGAGCGGGCAATTTCCTCGAGTTCGTGCCCGAGCGCTTCGAGTTCCTCGCCGCCCGCCATCATCGACACGAGCTCTTCCCGGGTGACGGCGTCCTTGGTGAAGGTCCCGTAGCTTCGGCCCCGGTTGAGGAGCGTGAACCTGTCACCGATCGGATAGGCGTGGTGCACGTTGTGGGTGATGAAGATCACCCCGAGTCCCCGGGCGCGCGCCTGGGCGATGTACCGCAGCACCACACCGGCCTCCTTCACGCCGAGCGCCGCCGTCGGTTCGTCCAGTATCAGCACCCGCGCGCCGAAATAGACCGCTCGCGCGATCGCGACGGACTGGCGCTCACCACCGGACAGCGTGCCAACGGGCTGGCCGGTGTCGCGGATCATGATCCCCATCTTGCGCAACTCTTCGCGGGTAATCGCGTCCGCCGTCGCCACATCGAAGCGCCGGAACGGACCAACGCCTCGTGTCGGCTCCGACCCGAGGAAGAAGTTGCGCGAGACGCTGAGGAGCGGAATCATCGCGAGGTCCTGATAGACGGTCGCGATCCCCGCTCCAAGCGCATCCCGTGGCGAGCTGAGGCGGACGCTCTGCCCATCGATCAGCAACTGCCCGTCGTCGGGCGGATGGACCCCGGAGAAGATCTTGATCAGGGTCGATTTCCCCGCGCCGTTGTCACCGAGGAGGCACATGACCTCCCCTGCGTGGACGCTCATGGAGATGTCGTGGAGCGCCTGGACCCTACCGAAATATTTGGAGACATTGCGGGTCTCGACCAGTGGCGTGGCTTGGGATTCGACACGTGTGGTCATCGCCGGGACTCCGTTGCGCGACTGCGGACGAACTGGTTGATCAACCCGGCAACCAGCAGCATCCCGCCAAGGAACACCTGGAACCAGTCGGCATCGACACCGGCAAAGACGATCCCCTGGCGCACCATCCCGAAGATCAGCGCTCCCAGGGCGGCTCCGATCGCGGACCCATAGCCGCCGGTCAGCAAGGTCCCTCCGATCACCACGGCGATGATCGCGTAGAACTCCTGCTGCTGGCCGCGCAGCACGTCCGCCCCCGTCGAGCTGATCACCTGGATCACGGCCACCAGGCATCCCGCGAGCGAGGACGCCATGAAGAGCAGGACCTTCACCCTGGTGACAGGGACGCCGACGTTCCGGGCCGCCTGGGCACTGCCCCCAACCCCGAAGATCCAGTTGCCGAACGGAGTGCGGAGCAGGATCACCGTCGCGACCAGGGTCAGGGCCAGCCACCAGGCGATCGAGATCGGAAATCCGGCCGATCCGATGCTGACACGCGCGGCAAAGACCCGCTCGGCCAGGTCGAACCCGGCGACCTCGCGCATGCCGCCGAGTTGGGTTCTGCCGGTGATCTGCCGCGTGATGGCGATCGTCAAGCCACGGATGATGAACAAGGTCGCCAGCGTGATGATGAACGATGGCAGCCCGGTCCTCAGTACGAGGACGCCATTGACGAGCCCGATGCTCAGGCTGGCGATCACCGCAACACCGATCGCCGGCCAGATATTCCAGCCGTATTCCACGGTGAGCAGCGCGAGCACCATGCCAGCGGCGCCGATCACCGAGCCGACCGAGAGGTCGAACTCCCCGCCGATCATCAGCAGGCAGACCGCCGCGGCGAGAATGCCGAGCTGAGCGGACACCTCGAGATAGCTCGCGGTGCCCCCGAGGCTGAGAAAGCCGCTGTCGCCTGCGACGATCGCGAAATACAGCCACAACGCGACGGCGCCGGCCGCAGCGCCCATCTCCGGCCGCCTGAACAATCTCCCAAGCACGCCGGATTGCGGCAGGCGTTCGCCTTTGGACGCCTGTTCGGCGTGGGCCACGTTGCGCGATGATGCCATGGGCCGATCGCTCCTGAGAAAGACGAGACACCACGGGGCGGTCTGCCCTCGTCCACCGCTGACGGCGCGCCAGCCAGGGACTCCGGCGTCACGGGCCGGACCGGATAGACAGGACGCTTCACTCGATCGTGTCTCGCTCGTCAAGGAGCAGCGCACCGAGCAGCGCATAGACGGGACGCTCCCGCTCATAGACAGTCGCATAGCGACTGAGCGAATGCGTTCCATCGATGGCAGCGCCGTTGCCTACCGGCGGGAGCGTCCCGTCAATCCCTCTGGGGCCGCAGGTTTGCGCATCAGAGACGCATGGATTCGCGGCGTACGACGCGCTAGCGCGTTCCCTCGGTTGTCAGGTCGATCACCTCGTCGACATTCTCGGAGGTGACGAATCCGGGCCCGGTCATCAGCACCGGGTTCGCGATCGTGTTGGCGTTGGTGACGTAGAGGTTGAGCAGGACGATCGGCAGGTATCCCTGGAGATACTGCTGCTGGTCGATCGCGAACAGCAGTGTGCCGTCCTGGATTGCCTGG
>DASYVY010000532.1:0-4789 GCA_035936535.1 Thermomicrobiales bacterium
TCGAGCAACGCCGATGGCACCACCTGGATCCTCGTCGACGTGGTGCTCGTGGTTACCTTGGAGCCCATTGGGCACGGGGGCCGGCGAAGACTTGCACGCATCCCTGCTTCAGCGGAACCACACATGTGCAGCGGTGGCGAGTTCCGTACTACTCATGCCAGGAGCGGATTTTGGTGACGAGCGATATGTCCCTGCCAACCAGCCAGCCGGGAAGTACGACCGATGATCGGATACATGACATAACTGTGATTGGAGCAGGTCCGACCGGGCTGTTCGCCGCCTTTTATGCCGGGCTTCGCGGTGCCAGTGTCCAGATCATCGATTCGCTGGAAGAAGTTGGCGGTCAGTGCTCGGCGATGTATCCCGAGAAATACATCTATGACGTCATCGGCTATCCAAAGGTGCTCGCGAAGGACTTCGTCGCGGCCTGCCTGGAGCAGGCACTGAGGTCCGACCCCACGATCCGATTGCGCGAGCAGGTGCATCGCCTGGAGAAGCTCCAAGACGGCACGTTCGTCCTGCACACATCACAGGGAGTACGGCGGAGCAGGGCCGTCATCATAGCCGCGGGAGTAGGTGCGTTCGAGCCAACACGGCTGGCGGCTCCGGGCGTCACCGAGCTGGAAGGCAAGGGCGTCCACTACTTCGCAAAGCGGATCGAGGATTTTCGGGACAAGCACGTCGTGGTGGTCGGCGGTGGGGATTCGGCGGTCGATTGGGCGATCACGCTTGAGCCCATTGCCCGCAGCGTCAACCTGATTCATCGTTCCAAGTTCCGTGCGCACGAGGCGACGGTCGCGGATCTCGAACGGTCGACGGTCAAACTCCACTACCCGGGATACGAAGTGGTCGAGGTTCGCACCGGTGATCATGGGCGGATCGCCGGCCTGTCGTTCCGGCATCTCGATGGCCGGCTCGCAGATCTGGAAGTGGACGAGCTCATTTGCGCGATCGGGTTCAAGGCCGACCCCGGTCCGATCAAGACATGGGGGCTTGAGCTCGTGCGAAACCAGATCGCGGTTGACAAGGTCAGCATGGAGACCAATATCCCGGGTGTCTTCGCAGCCGGCGATATTGCCTCGTATACGGCGAAGTTCAAGCTGATCGCCACCGGTGCCGCCGAGGCGGTCAGCGCGGTCAACCACGCAGTCCAGTACATGGACCCGAGTGCGCGACTCGACGCCGGCCACTCGACAACGATCATGGAGAAAAAGGCGAAGCAGGCAGCTACAGTCGCGGCCGACTAGCGCTGGTCCAGACAGAATGTAGAACAGCCGCTTGATCCGTCGATCAAGCGGCTGTTCGCGTTTCAAAGCGTGGGACGCTGCGCTCGAACTAGACCGCGCCGATCCCCATCCGGTCCCGTACATGTGTCATCTTGCGGGCAGCCTGTGCCCGGGCTTGTTCCGCTCCGCGATCGAGCAGGGCAGTTACGCACTCGGGCTGGGCCTCGAACTCGGCGAGACGCTCCTGCATTGGCCGGATTGAGCTGATCAGCACATCCGCAAGCTCCGCCTTGAACGCGCCATACCCTTTGCCGGCGAAGTGCTCCTGCACGCGATCCGGTTCCATATCGGTGAGCAATCCGTAAATCGTGATCAGGTTGGTGAGCGCCGGTTTTTCCGGATCCACGATGATTTCGGACCCCGAATCAGTGACCGCGCGCTTGATCTTCCGACGGATCACGTCAGGCTCATCGCTCAGCGCGATGTAGCTGCCCGGGTTCGTCGAACTCTTGCTCATCTTCTTCGTCGGGTCATCCAGCGCCATGATCCGCGCGCCGCTCTCCTTGATGTCGGGCGCTGGCACCACGAACGTGTCACCGTATCGTGCGTTGAATCGGTTCGCGATGTCCCGGGTGAGCTCGATGTGCTGCTTCTGATCGTCGCCGACGGGCACGAGATCGGTATCGTACAGAAGAATGTCGGCCGCCTGCAGCACCGGGTAATCAAAGAGGGCCGCGCTCACCGACTCGTCCTGGCCGTTGGACTTGTCCTTGAACTGGGTCATGCGGCGAAGCTCGCCGAATTGCGTCACAGAGTTCAGGAGCCAGCACAATTCGGCATGCTCACGGACATGCGACTGCACGAAGAGCACCGAATGTTCCGGCCGAATTCCTGATGCGAGAATGACATTGGCCAGGTTGCGGATGTTGGCCCGCATAGTCTCGCGGGTGGTCGTGAGGGAAAGGGCATGCAAATCGACGATGCAGAACAGGTTGTCGTACATGTCCTGCTGCTTGACCCAATTGCGGATCGCGCCGAGGTAGTTTCCGAGGTGGAAATTTCCGGATGGCTGGATACCGGAAAAGACACGAAGGCGCCGATCCTGCCCGGCCAATGCGTCTGACAAGCTGCCGGTAATGGGGGATTGGACAACCATGGAACGTTCACTGTCCTTGCGTATGAGCATCAGATGGGGGATGCCAGAATAAGGTCGACGTGCATCATCCAAGTATAGCGACGGTAGGCATTCAACATATCGCAGAAGTCATCGAGGGAACCGGAAACGGACAATCGCGCCTGAGGCCAAACGGGTTCGCGGGTTTGTCTCTGGACAAACGGAGCGTGACCGTCAGAACGGAGACGACGGAACAGGGACCAGACGGCCTTCAACCGCGACTCCCGCGCAGTCCTCGTCCGGGAGCCAAGTCGTTCCAAAGGTGCGCATGCTCTCGATCACGGGAAGCAGGGCGAATCCCTTGTCAGTGAGTGCGTATTCCACCCTCGGTGGGACCTCGGCGAAGCAGGTGCGCTTCACGACCGCGGTCTCTTCAAGCCGCTTCAGCCGCTCCGACAACGTCTTGGGGCTGATGCCATGAAGCGAACGCTCCAGTTCGCTGAAGCGCTTGTGGCCCTCAGCCAGATCGCGCACGATAAGAGGAGTCCATTTGTTACCGATGATTTCGGCGGTGCGTGCTACTGGACAACCAAGTTGTCGCGTGTCAAGACCGGGCATGGCATATCTTTCTGGGGAAGGCTCGCACGGCAGTCATGTTCTCGCTTCCCTAATGATAGCATCGGCTTCTGAAGGCGGCAATTGCGGCCCGGTCACCAGATTCCAACGATCACCGGGTGTGCCAGCGAGAATCTATACTGGCAGATGTCGGTGATGCCGCACGATCGACATGTTCTGGTGGATCCTCCTGGCTCTTTCATCCCCACGAGCTGGCCGATTTCACCAAGTGGCTTCAGGAGCAGAGAATCGGCATGATTCGGATCATTGCCTATGCCGTGGCGACCATGGTGGCCACCATCGCGGTTGGCACCGTGTTCGAAGACCTCCTTGCCTTTGACTCGGCTGAGGCAGTCGTGATCTTCGGTCTCATCGCCGGGGTGATCAATGCTGTGATCAAGCCGGTCGTCAACCTGCTTACTCTGCCGATCACCTGCCTGACCTTTGGCCTGTTTGCCCTGGTGGTGAACATGGTGTTGTTCAAGGGAGGGGCCGCTATTGCGCCGGGGGTTGAAGTGAGCTGGTTGGGAGCGCTCATCGGGTCGATCCTCGCGAGCCTCGCGTCCGGTCTGATCTTTTCGGTGATCGATGGATAACAGCGATGCGGCACTGACCACGAGTCAGCGCGACTTCGATGCCCCCCTGACTATCGGCGTTATTGCCGACACCCATATCTACCCCCACAGCCGCCGCGTTATTCCCGAACCGGTGATCCGGCTGTTCCGGCGGGCGCACATCGACTTGCTGGTGCATCTTGGCGATGCAAACACGCGTTCCGTGCTGGAGGAGCTGGCGGAGATTGCCCCATTGATTGCGGTTCCCGGCAACAATGACGATGATGAGCTGCACGAGCTGCTTCCGGGGACCGATCGTTTCTCGGTTGGGCGCTTCCGGTTCGGCGCGATCCACGGACACGGCGGTCGCTCGGCGAGGCAGATCGCTACCGACACGTTCGCGGGCAAGGTGGACTGCGCGTTGTTCGGCCACAGCCACATACCGTATCTGGAGCGCAAGCAGGACACCGTGATGTTCAATCCCGGTTCCGCCACAGACCGCCGGTGGCATGAGCATTTCGGCGTCGGTGTGATCAGGGTGATGGAGGATGGTGTCCACCCGGAGCTGATCGTGTATACGGATCCTGCGCACCTCGACAACATATCGTTTGATTGACCGATGGTCCCGCGTCGCCTCAGTACGGACTTCGGTCGGAGGAGCCTACATGCAAACCCAAACCGTGGCGCAGGATCCGCGGCTCTCTCAAGGACGCTGGCTCAGGATTCCGGGCCCGACTGTCGTCCATCCCGACGCGGTTCTGGCACAGACTCGCGACATGATCCCGCATCGTGGGGCCCTGGCCACGGCGTTCTATGGAAGCCTCCTGGAGAAGGTCCGGGCGGTGCACCGGACGGAAGGTGCCGTCCTGATCTGGCCCGGCAGCGGGTCAGCGGGGTGGGAAGTGGCAATCACCAATCTGCTCAGTCCTGGCGATACCGTGGTCGCCACCGTGTGTGGCGCGTTCGGTGACCGGTTCGCCTCCATCGGCACCAGATTCGGGCTTGATGTCCGGCGGGTTGAGGTGCCATGGGGAAAGGCGATCCCTGTCGATGAGTTCGCGGATGCGCTCGCCGGGGCACCGAATGCCCGGGCGGTGTTCATCACCCACAATGAAACGTCGACCGGAGTCACCAACCCCCTCCCGGAGCTGGCGGCTGATGCGCGCAAAGCAGGCGCACTCGTCATCGTTGACGCCGTCAGCTCCGCTGCAGCCCTTCCGATGGAGGTGGATGCATGGGACCTCGACTTCGTGTTGTCCGGCTCGCAGAAGGCCTGGATG
>DASYVY010000533.1:0-1609 GCA_035936535.1 Thermomicrobiales bacterium
CGGCGCCGCTCCAGGTGCATCGCCCGCATGATCGCCGAGCGGCTCTCGGTCAGCTCCTCGACCCGTTCGGTGAGGACCTCTTCCGTCGATGGCGCGAGAAACCGGCGGCCGACCTCGCCATTGAGGTTGGCGGTGATGTTGACCAGCATGCTTGCCGGAACCACGATCACGAGGCCGGCGATGAAGGCTAGAAGCGCTTCGAACAGGTTGTTGATGTTCCAGAAGAACACCGAAGAATCGGACCCGGCGAGGCTGATGAACGGTGCGGCGAGAAAGGGAATCGGGAGCCAGACGAATGCCAGTCCAAGGCAGCCGATCGGGAGCAGCAGCATGAGATAGACGACGTCCCGCCAGATCTGGGCGCTGCGGAGGAACCGCCAGGCCCGCTTGAAGAAGACGTCCAGCATCACGTTGTCGGTGAGCCTGCGGGTTAGCCCCCGCCGTCGAGCCGGGCCTTCCGGCCCGTCCTCCGAAAGCTCCCGGTACGGATTGGGGATGTCGATTCCGAGAAAGACGCGCAGCCGGCTCCGCTCGAGCTGGGCGCCCCAGATCGCAAGCGCAAACGTCGCGGCCAGGATCGGCATCCCGATCCAGACGACAACCAGCCCGAAGCCGACGGCCAGGAGCGTGACCAGCGAGACGAACCATGCCAGTCCCAGCACGAAGGTCAGGACCAGGAACAGGCTGTCATTGAGGACTTTCCATTCCTTGACATACGGGATGCTGCGGACCCTGTCCCAGAGAGCGTCCGGACCATGCGCGGGCGATCCCGACCGCGTGGGGTGCAACGTCGATCCGGTCGCGCCCGGGGCCAGGTCGCTCAGCAGGAATTTCCTGGCCACGCGCGGCAGTGATGAATGGCTTGGTCCGTGGTGCCACGTGTGTCTCATGGGGTCCAGATCCTTCGCCGGAGGTCCGCGGATGCCTTGCCAGGATGACTCCGGCGATCATGGCGACGAGCGTCAGGACTACGGTACCGGAATGTGCGATGAATGTGTACGCTCATGGACCGGCTGGATAGGAGTATGCGCGGTAGCGAATACGCCTGGCACATGGGAAGCGGGAGATTGGATGGTGAGGCTATCCCCCACCCCGCGTCGTCACTCGCTGCTACCGCCCACCCCGTGGGGGCAGACCCATGTGTCTGCAGCCGCACCGAGCAGCTGCGGCGTGCCCAAGGCCGTCGCGGACGCGCGTGCCCCTATGTAGACAGCTGGCCACGGCGGGAGGCCACAGGGGCCTCTACTACAAAACCATCGGCCAGTAGGTCCCGCATGACCCTTTCCCTGTTCATTGCCCATACGGAGCGACCTGCGACCCGTCCTGGGTGTAGTGGCCGGTCTTGTGCCGACCATTCGCTCCCTCTGGATGACGACAGTGAAGGATGACAGTCGTGCCGAGGCTGCCGACACATAACCAGGCAAGGTCGGGGGCTGCCTAGCTTGCTCAGCATGCGAGGATCCCGGAGAGCACCCGCTCGGGGACGAAGGGCAGGTCGCTCAACCAGATCCCGGTGGCGTCGTGGATGGCGGCGGCCACCGCTCCGGCGAACGGCACGAGCGGCATCTCCGCCATGCCGCGGGCGCCGAACGGGCCGTTTGGATCGGCA
>DASYVY010000534.1:0-1690 GCA_035936535.1 Thermomicrobiales bacterium
GCGCTCTCCAGCGCCGCGTGCCTCGTTTCGGGGTGATCGCGCCTCGGATGGTCCCACGCCCGCACGCTACTCCACGGTGAAGGTGGTCACCATGCCGTCCATCAGGTGCGGGCGGCCGGTTTCGATATCGATGATGAAGCAGATCACCGCATACGTGCCCGGCGTGAGGTCGAACTCGTTCCAGGTCGTTTGCCCGCCCGACTGGAGCGCCGCATACCCGGCCGGCATCATGCTCGCCGAGATGGAGGATTCGGACGGCGGCGTGCCAGCGAAGAGGGCGCTGAACTCGGCGATGATGTCCTCCGCGGTCACGCCATCGGGCACGCCGAACATGACGACATGGTGCGAATGGTGCATCCCGGTGTTCGTGATTTCCCAGATCTGGGGCCCTGCCGGCACCACGCCCGGAGAGACGATGTACTCAAGATTATCCGTCATCTCCAGCGTGACGTCGGCCTCCGGTGCATTGGCGGCGACCGGGGACGCAGTTGGGGAAGCGGCCGGGGAGGCGGCGGGAGATCCGGCCACCGGAGTAGCGGTGCCCGTCACAGTGAGCGGCACCAGTTTCATGATCTCTTCGGAGTCTTCCAGATAATAGGACGCCGCGATCGAGTACTCGCCCGGCTTGAGGTAGACCGCGAAGGAAACCGGAACCCCCTTCTCGAAGGTGTTGGTGCCGCCGACATAGGTCCAGCCCGGCTGCGCCAGATCGTCCCGGCCAGCGGCCAGCGCCAGCTCGGTTGCGGTCGCTTCATCAAGCCCCGCCGGTGGCTGGACGATGTCCATGTAGCCCGCGTAATCGCCCTCGGACGAAAACGAGATCAGATAGAACCCGGCATCGAGCCTGGATGGGGCGTCGACCCCGTCCGGACCAACGTGAATCCTGACCTCGGGGTAGCCCAGTTCACGCAATTTCACGTCGCTGAACGCGACATCGATATCCTGCGCGGTGGCGGTGGCCGAGTGCACCGGACTACCGATCAGCGCCAGGATCACCAGAAGAAATAAATATCCGCGAAGCATTTCAGCCCTCTCCGACTTTGTGAGTTTCTCGAACGGTCAACATGACCGGTCCGTTGCGGCATTCATCGCCGGCGTTGCACCTCGCACACGACGCGCTAGCGCGCATGGCGTTCGCGAGCGACGAAAAGCGGATGAAAGCGCCCGGAGGTGCGCGAGAAGAGTCCATCTGACCGTTGGGGCTGGCAGGTGCGAGGCGTGCATCCGTCATTGGCGGGGTCCGCGCTTGGGATCGTCCGGTCGTGGTCCCGTGATCTCGACCCCGTACCGCGCCGCCGTGGCGACCAGCCGCTCGATGTCCCACCCGGATGCCGAGTCCTCCCCGGCAGGATCGATCGCATGGTGGCTCAGCGCGCGGATGCACTCCTCGATTCCTCGCTCGGCCGGCACCAGCACCACCAGCAGCCGTGCCGTCCCGGACTCGATCGTATAGCCATGCGCGCTGCCACGAGACAGGAACACCCACGTTCCCGCCGCGCCTTCGATCCGCTCGCCGGCGAGGTAGAACGTCACCTGCCCGTCCAGCACGTAGATGAGCTCGTCTTCCCGGCTGTGGCGGTGCAGCGGTGGCCCGGACCCGTGCAGGCCCTGCAGCTCGATGAGCGCGATCCGTCCTTCCGTCATCTCAGGCGCTGCCAGGATGGTGACGGACGGGTCCCCGCTCCCCGGG
>DASYVY010000535.1:0-3707 GCA_035936535.1 Thermomicrobiales bacterium
GTGTAGCGCAGGGCGACGCGTAGTGGCGCCGATTGTCCGGGCGGCGCCCGGAGGTCACGGACGCCCGGCCATTTCCCCGCTTCCTGGATCGCCCGCTGACATTCGCATCCGCGCTCCTCTCGGGGAAGTGACACGCGGCAAACGATCTGTCGCTTGCTTCGGACGGGCTGCCGGTCAATCACCCGGGCAGCACGTTGCGTTGACAACTTGGCTCGCTGTCGTGTTCGGCAGACCGAGAAGGCGTGAGACCATGCCAGGATCGCAAGTTCACCATCCCGGAACGCACGGGACTGCCGCTCCACGGCACAATCTGGATGCGTTGTCAGGAGCACCCGCTCAGGCTTGCCGTGGCTTGAGAATCGGCCTCATCAGTCCCGCTGTGCAAAAGCGGCACTCGCGTTCCTCATGGAACACATCGGAGACCGTCCAGGACCTGCGGGGTCGTGCCGATACGGGGCTGGCGCGCAACCGGAGGCGCTTCCCCTCGCGCTCAGTGAGAAATCGCCGCCGTCATCGATGGAGGCTCCGACGCGGGATCGACGCCGATGTGCGGCAACTCTGCGGGCCAGCCCCTCCATTTCATTTAGGGACAATCGCACGGTTGAGCTCTGACACCGCATCCGCCCGGGTGATCGGTGTCAGCGTGTCGCGCGAGACGCGGAGCGGGTGCAGTTCCGCAGGAGTCTCGCCTGTTGCGACGGCCTCCGCGAGCAACCGGCCGACACGAGGCCCGAACGGCATGCCGTGGCCGCAGAAGCCACCGGTGACCCAGACACCGGGCAGACCCGGTGCGGCGTCGGTGACGGGCAGGTAGTCCGAGGTAAACGCCATCAGCCCGGCCCAACGATGGCCAACGCGCAGGCCACCCATCTCCGGGAAGAGTCGCGGGATAACGGCTTCGATAGCGCTGATGACGCACGGCGTCGGTGCCATCTCCCGAACGCCCACGTCCCGACTGGGCGCTTCCGCCCGGCAGCCGCCGATCACGATCGAGCCGTCCGGTGTTTGCTGCCAGTACTCGCCGGTCGGGGTGACGTCCGTGCCGACGCCCGTCTCGAACACGTGAGGGGTTGGCTCGAACGCAAGGATCTGCCCGCGCACGGGAAAGATCAGTCCGGCCACGCCGGGCACAAGCTCATCGCTCCAGGCGTTGACCGCCACGACCACACGACGGGCGCGAATAGCGCCGGATGACCTTGGCAGCGTCACGGAAAGCGTCGTGCCGTCCGCGTGGGACGTCAGCGCGGTGACACCGGCCCGACAGAGCCGCGCCCCGTGCTGCCGCGCCGCAGCCGCGAGCCCGGCGAGATACCTTCCGGAATGGAGCAACGCGCCATCGGGGGTAAGTGCCCCGCCGACGATATCGGGACCGAGGGACGTGCGGATCAGCGCCTGTACCTCCCGCCGGTCGAGGATCTCACCGGCGAAGCCGTCCTCGCGCATCAGGTCGAGGCTCCGGCGCATGCTCTCCAGCGCATCATCCGTCAACGCGAGCGAGAGGATCCCGGGCCCCCGGAAATCGCAGGCGATCTCTTCGTCCGCAATGACCCGTTCAGCGAGATCGCGGCCCTCGGCAGCAAGCGTCCAGACCGCGCGGGCGGTGTCGCGACCGAACGCATCGATCGCACTGCCGTACCCCATCGCCGCTCCACCTGTCAGGAAGCCGCCATTGCGACCGGTCGCGCCCCAGCCAATCACGTCGCGCTCGATCAGCGTTACATCCACACCTCGTTTCGCCAACCAGTAGGCTGTCCAGCAGCCGAGCAGCCCTCCGCCAACCACCGCCACCTCTGTTTCGGGCGGGAGCGGGTCATCAGGGACGGGCGGCGTGAACGTTGCATGCCAGTAGGAGATGGGAAGGGTGGAATCGGAGAGGCGCTGGGCCGTCATCTTGTTCTCCGGGCGACGCACGGGTAAGCGGGTACGGTGCCGAGTATCTGACGAACGACGCTGCCGGGGCAGGCGTGGCGGAGTCAGCCGCCATTATCACGTAACGAGCGCATGGGCTTCGCGGTTAGTGCACCAAGTGGAATCGCTCGTGGCCGCGTTTGCGCGGGACGGATTCATCGCCCCTGGGTGATCTGCGCTTTTGAGACCGGAACGCAGGGAAGTCCCATACTCGGTGTGGTGGACGCCGAAACTGACAAGGGGTACCAACCGTTCGAGGCGATCCCCGATGCGGAGGGGAACTTTGACTTTATTGGAGCCACTGTATACTCAAGGCAGTTCGGAGGGTCAATCTATCGATCTGGACAATCTGTCCTGACAGAAGGAGGAACGACATGCTCAAACGAACGCTGGCACCGATCGCTATTCTCTTTACGGCGTTAGCCATCGGAGCGGGGTTCATTGGCAATGTCGGCGCCCAGGAGTCCGATGCCACTCCAGCGGCGGAAAGTTACTTTGCGTCGCACCCGGCGCATATTCATTCTGGAACGTGTGAAGCACTTGGCGATGTCGTCTTCCCGCTCAACGACGTCGTATCTACGGACCTGGCGGTTTCGACATATGCGACGCCAGCCGATTCCATGAACGCAACTCCTCCGCCGGCCCTTGCGTCAACTCCAGTGATCAATACTGGCCAAAGCACGACGGTCGAAGCTGCGCTGGATGACATCCTCGCGGCAGAGCATGCGATCAATGTGCACCTAAGTGCGGACAATATCGATGTGTACATCGCCTGCGGGAACATCACGGGGCCTGCGTCTGACGGCGTGGTGACCGTTGAGATGATGGAGATCGACCGCTCCGGCTACGTCGGCCGGGCGTCGCTGACCGACAATGGTGACGGGACCACAACTGTGACGGTCGATCTTGTTTACTCGGCCGTTGCCACCCCGGCTACCTGATCCGCGGTTCGCCCATGGCTAGAGCGTCAACGGAGACGGCTCACACTCGAGTGTGAGCCGTTTCCGTGCAGGCGTTTGCCATGAACCAATGATCGATTTTCCCTGTTTGCGACGCATCGCACCAGGGAGCCATCAGCAGGCTGCAAGCTCATCGCCGTCTGACCGACGAAGGGCGGGAGCCGGATCGACCTTCCGGCTCCGACCGGAGGTGAAAAGTTGCCGCGGCGCCATCCGGCTCCTCACAAGCGGTAAGCGTCTCGTGACGAGAAGGCGCTCCTCGTCCGTGGAGGAACCCTCTGAACGCGCACTGAGGAAACGTGCCGCGCAAGGAACCGGGAGGCTCTTATGACTATCGAGGCCTGCGGGGTGACCCCCCATGATGGTCGCATCTCTTCGAGGACGACATGATTCCGGAGCCTGAGGGGGATGCGGAGACGGCGCAACGCCTGGACAGTTCGACCGGAACGAGCAGTCGGATCACCACCGACCGGGGTCTCAGGGTCGTTTCCCCGTCGTCAACCAGCCTCGATGGGGCAGGAACGGTGATTGGTCGCCGACCTTCGCCCTCCACGCGGAATCATCGCTGACCGATCACCCACATCGATAGCCGAGCCTGCGTGCCAATCTACCGACGAAGCGTTTTCGTGGCGAGAGGCGACCGGACATTGACCGCCATCGTGGGCGTCGGGCGGGCGTGACTTTGTGGGTCTGCCTTGTTCCGGACTCGCAAACAGCAAGATGCGTGGGCCGGCCGGTCCTGATTCTCGGCAGAGGATGGGCTGCATGCACACCACGTCAGAGCCGCGCATCCTACCTGGAATCGAGCATCCCATCATTTAGGCACCAGGCACCGATGAC
>DASYVY010000536.1:0-9080 GCA_035936535.1 Thermomicrobiales bacterium
GTTCATGCACGCTTCGAACAGGATTCGCTCCTCCTGATCGATGCGGCTGGAACCGTCGCTGGACCGGATCAGGATCGCTCCTAGCGCGAGCTCGAGCTCCCGGTGCGCGATCGGGACGGTCGAGTACCTGGCGGAGATCACTTCTCCCTGCTCGGTGAGCTTGATGCGCCCCTCGACCGTGTTGGTCGGGAGCGCCAGGATCGCGATGTTGGTCGGTCCGCCGCCGCGCCCGATCGACCCGCCCCGGCCATGGAAGAAGATGAACGGGATCTGTCGCTCGTTCAGCAGCCTGGCCAACCTGCGCTGTGCCTGCTGCAGCTCCCAGGTCGACGCCAGGTACCCGACATCCTTGTTGGAGTCCGAATATCCGATCATGATCTCCTGGACTCCGCCGGAGGTCGCCAGCGCCCGTGCGTAGCTCGACGTCTCCAGCAGCGTCGTCATCGTTTCCGGCGCGGAGCGCAGCGTCTCGCCCTCCTCGAACAGCGGGGCGATCCGCACCAGCGCTCCTTCGCCGCCGAGGCCGGCCAGCCGGGTCTCCTTCATCAGCAGCAGGACTTCCAGGATGTCTGATGGCGCGTCGGTGCCAGAGACGATATATGTCTTGATCGATTCGCCGTGGCCATTCGCAAGCAGCGACCTGATCGTCCGGAACGTCTGCACAACCTCCCGCGCCTCGTCCGGCAGCCGGTCGAGATCGAGTGGAATCAAGGGACGCGGATTGTCGATCTCGGTCAGCAACAGTCGCTGGCGGGCTGGCTCGTCCAGATGCTCGTAATCCCGCTCGACCCCTGTGTCGGCAAGCACGTGGTGAAGTGCGAACGCGTGTCGCCGGGCGTGATCCCGGATATCGAGGGTGACGAAATCGAACCCGAATACCTCGACCAACCTGATCACGTCGTGGAGATCGCCCCCAACGATCATGCCCGCCGATTGCCCGATCAGGGATCGTTCGATCATCCGGAGGTCGTCGAGCAGCTCCGCCGAGCGACGATACCCCTGCGGGCGACCGTCGCGGGTCGCCCGCACCCGTTCCCGCATCAAGGTGACCACCTGGCGGTAGGGTTCACCGCTGTTGCTTTGCGCCAACTCGCCGGCGAGCTCGGGAAACGCCTTGGCACAAGTGGCATGGAGGGGGTCCAACTCGTGTGGGCGTGTAACCATCAGCTCCGATACCGATAGCCGCCCCGCCAGCTCCGTGAGTCGCCCATCGAGATACCCGAGCGCGGCGGTTCGCATGATCGCCAGCGCCTCCACTGTCACCTCCGGCGTCACGAACGGGTTGCCATCCCGGTCACCGCCGATCCAGGAGCCGAAGGTGAGGAACGGCGGGACGCGGATTGCCTCCCCTGGGAAGGATTCGGCGAGGGCATCCTCCAGGTCGCGGTAGATTTCGGGGACCACGCTCACCAGGGTGGACCCGAAATAGACGAGCACCGCCCGCACCTCGTCCAGCACCGTCGGCTTGGCTGTCCTGATCTCGTTGGAGCTCCACAGCTCGGCGATGGTCGAGGCAAGCCGCGCCCGCGCCCGTGTCACATCAACCGGAAGCGCGTGTCGCTCGTCCAGGTCGCGAATGACGGCGAAGATTCGCGCGAGCTTGTCGATCACCGTGCGGCGGCGCGCTTCCGTCGGGTGTGCCGTCAGGACCAGCCGGACCTGGGCTCCCGCGAGCAGGGTCTCGATCGTCTCGGCGTCTACACCGCGCCGGGCCAGGATGGCGATTGCCTCGCGGATGGAGCCGCGACGCGGCTGGTCCGGGTTGGCATGCTCCCGGATCCGGAGCCGCCGGATACGCTCGTTATCTTCGGACAGGTTGATCAACTGGAAATAGTTGGTGAAGGCACGGATCAGGATCCGGAGGTCGGCCGTGTCAGCCTCCTGAACCATCGCTTCGAGTGCGGGCCCGGCACCGATGTCGCCCGTGCGGAGCTGCTTCGCGAGCGCGCGCACCTCCTCCTCCAGCGCGAACGCCTCTTCCCCGGCAAGCGACTGAATCACCTCGCCCAGTAACCCGGCAAGCAGGTACACGTCATCGGAGAGCGAACGGTCGGTCGCCGTATGGCCGCTCTTCTTGCTGGAGATCACCATTCCCGCCCGCATTCCCTTCGTGCCGGCAACACATCATGTCAGGCAACAGTGCCATAAACGCCGGGCGTTTACACTACAGCCCGTGGACCAGGGCGTAGCGAGCTGAACGGGATTGTGCACTGGCACCAACGACCGGTGGGGAAAACGATCAGGTGGCACAAGAAGGCATGGACCAGGCGTGCGGCGCTTCCCGATACGGGCGGGCTGAGCGAACCACATCGCTGCTCTATCGCTGGGGAGGGATCATCGAGCGTTGGCGTTGGCCGTTCCTGCTGGCACCGGTGCTCCTCGCCCTTCTTTGCCTGCCACTCGCGGCGCAAGTCACGGATCGCCTGTCGGCGGGTGGATGGCTACCTCGAGACGCCGAATCGACCATCGTCGACAACCAGTTGAACACCATGTTCGGACGTCGGACGACCTCTCACTTCCTGCTGTTCCGCGACCCGGCGGGCAAGCTCCCCGCAACCGATCCCCGGTTCCGGCGGGAGGTCGAGCGTCTTGTCGCCCCGCTACGCGCCGATCCTCATGTCGCATCGGTCTACACCTGGGGCACCACGTCAAGCGACGTGATCAATCCCATGCTGCTGTCGGACGACAGGTCGATGAGCATGGCGGTGGTGATGCTCAACCAGGACGTCCGCGAAGCGTCGGAATCGGTAGGCTCCCTCGCCGAATCACTCCAGAGTGAACTGCTCGACGTCGAGATCGGCGGCTGGCCAGCGACAACGCTGGCGATCCGGGACTTGACGACATCGGATCTGCACCGGGGGGAGCTGATCTCGCTTCCGCTTACCCTCGTCCTGCTCGTCCTCGTCTTTGGCGGAGTCCTGGCCGCTGGCTTGCCGATCGCGATCGCCGTTGTCTCGCTGATCGTGACCTTTGCCGCGATTACCCTGATGTCCCGCCTGCTCGAGACGAGCATCTTCACCGTCAACGTGGTGTCTATGATCGGGCTGGCGATCGGCATCGACTACGCGCTGATTCTGATTACCCGCTATCGTGAGGAACTCCGCGGCGAGGACTCCGCCAATGCGCTCGCGATCGCCCTCTCCACAGCGGGCAAGGCGATCGTCGTCAGCGGTGCCACGGTAGCGATCGGCCTTGCCGGGCTCCTCGCCTTCGAGGTCCCGGCCGCGACCTCAACCGGGCTCGCCGGAGCCGTCGTCGTCATCGCCAGCGTAACGATAAGCCTTACTGTCCTTCCCGCCGCGCTCTCGCTCTGGGGGCATCGTCTAGCCCACTCGCACGGCATCAGGCCACCCCGCGCAGCCGCGCTACGGTCAACCTGCGGGCGCTGGTTTCGGCACCTCCCGCGCGCTGCCAAAACTCACCCCGCGCTCGTCATGGTTGCCGCGACCGGCGTGCTCCTGGCATTCGCGGCACCGATTCTGGATCTCCGGCCAGCGGCACCCACCATGGACATCCTCCCCCGGGACGAGCCGTCCCGTCAGGTGTTCGAGACGGTCGACCAGTCGTTCTCCTCGGCCACCTTGTCGCCGGTGGTATTGATCGTCGAGCCGGAACGGGGCCGAATGACGGGGTCCCGCAATCTTGATGAACTGCTCGCCTTCTCCGAGGCACTGGAACAGCTCGACCACGTCCAGAGCGCCGTGAGCGTCTGGACGTTCCTGCCGCTGGACTCCGGCTCGACCGTGCTCTCCAGCGGCCTCCTCCTCGACGATGGCCTCCGCCAACTGGCGACCCCCTATCTCACCGCGGACGCCGCCGTGATCGAGCTGACGGTGCGAGCGGACGGGAACGACGGCAAGCAGCAGGCGGTGATCCAGGAGATCCGCCAGCGTGCGAGAGAGCTCTCGGACGGCCGGTTTTTTGTCCGCGTCGGTGGCGAGACGGCCACCAGCATGGACCTCGTCACGCATGTGCGGGAGCGCGCTCCCTGGTCCGTCGCGTTGGTCATGGCCGCGACCTGGCTCGTGCTGTTCCTGCAATTCCGGTCCGTCCTCCTGCCGATCAAGGCCATCCTCCTGAACCTGCTCTCGCTGACGGCATCGTTCGGGGCGCTGGTCTGGATCTTCCAGGAAGGACATCTCGCGAACCTGCTGGATTTCGAGCCGATGGGCTACACGGTGATCATCATTCCCATCCTCATGTTCTGCTTCATGTTTGGCCTGAGCATGGATTACGAGGTCATCATGCTGTCGCGGATTCGCGAAGCGTGGATCGTGACCGGTGACAACAGTGCCGCCGTCCGGTATGGTCTCCGCGCATCGGCGCCGATTGTCTCCAGTGCCGCGCTGATCATGCTGGTCGTGTTCTCCGTGTTCGGCGCAAGCGAGCTGCAGATCATCAAGAGCGTCGGCGTGGGGCTCGCCCTGGCGGTGCTGCTGGACGCGACGCTCATCCGGCTGCTCCTGCTTCCGGCCGCCATGCAGCTGATGGGTCGCTGGAACTGGTGGGCTCCGTCGTTCAGGTCCGGGGGTCAGCCAGGAACCGCCGTGCTGCATACAGGCGATGAACAGGTCGTTCGCTAGGATGGCCGCGCAGATCCGTGGCATGTCCGCACCGCGAGTCGACCTGAGGCGAGCAACCGAAGCGGATGCGGAGCTGTTTGCCGCGATCCGGGACGAACCTTCGGCTGCCCACTACCAACCGCTCCGGCCCTATACGGGCGATCGGCTCAGGACCCTGCTCAGACACCGTGCGGCACTGCCTCTGGATCGATCGCTCGATGCCAAGGTGCAGTGGGTGATATTGGCCGACGCCGAATCGGTGGGTTGGATCACGCTCGATGTCACCAGCCGCGAACACGGCACGGGCAGCGTCGGGTACACCGTGAGCGAGCACGCGCGGGGACGTGGTATCGCCCGGGAGGCTCTCGCCCGGGTCGTCCGGATCGCGTTCGACCCGGAGGGCATCGCGCTCGAGCGGCTGGAAGCGGTCGTCGCGACCGGTAATGTCGCATCGCAACGCGTCCTTGCCAGCACCGGTTTCAGGCGGGAGGGCACCGCCCGGGGGTTGCTCCGAATCCGGGGCGAGCGCGTGGATCACGAGCGCTTCGGCTTGCTCCGCGATGACTGGCTGGTGAGACAATCGCAGCAGGGTCGCCCCTGACCAGTACGCAATGTTCAGACATGAGGACGTGAATGGCTTCTACAGCAAATGACACGGCGCCCGACACCGCGAACGAACCGCTCGGGTACGAGGAGATCGCCGATCGTCTCATCCCCTCCGAACCGCGCATCTCACCCGATGGCGGACGTGTCGCGTTCACCGTTGGGACACGCGGCAAGAAGGGTGACCACCCGGAACGCGCGATCTGGCTGTCCCGAGATGGCGAGCCGGCAACCCGATTTTCCGGTGGGGAATCGCACGATCACGATATCCGCTGGTCACCCGATGGCACGCGCCTGCTGTTCCTCTCCAACCGCAAGGACAAGGAGAAGGACGGCATCTACATCGCTCCGGTCGATGGCGGTGAGGCGCAGCGCCTGGGCGAGCTCGAGGGCAGCCTTTCCAGCCCTGAGTGGTCACCTGATGGCTCGATGATCGCCGTGCTCCGGACCGACGAGGACAGCGAGGAGGAGCAGAAGCGCAAGAAGGAGGAGAAGGACGATCCGATCGTGTTCGAGGAGGACGCACACAACGCCCGCCTCTGGCTGGTCGATGTCGCTTCCGGCAAGGCGAGATGCCTGACCTTCGGCAAGCGCACCGTCTGGTCCTACGCCTGGACTCCGGACGGCACGAGACTCGTCTTCATCACCACCCCCCTCAACACCATCAACGCTATCTTCAGGAAAACGCAGGTCTGGTGGATGCCGGCGAGTGGTGGTATTGCGACGTTGGTCGGGGAGTTCATGCCGATTCCCGGCTCGCCGGTGGTGCGCACCGTCGACGGTCAGGAAGTCGTCGCGCTCAGTGCGAGCGATCACCGGGATGACCCTTCCGCATCGGTGTGGACGATCCCGCTCGCCGGTGGCAGGGCCGTCAACCTGTTGCCAGGGTACGCCGGCGTGGTGCAGGAACTGATCGCGGATCCGGCATCGGAAGATGGCCTGATCGTCCGGATAGTCGAGGGGACGCACGGTCGGATGTACAAGCTGTCCGCTGCAGGAGGTCCGCTCGTGCCGGTCACCCCGGGCGCGCTTGGCAACCACGGAACGATCCTGAGCAGCCCGACCGTCGCCACCGATGGCAGGACCACAGCGTGTGTCTGGTCCAACTCCGACACGCCGGAGGAGGTCTACAAAATCGACGCCGACGGCGCGAGCACCCCTCTTACCTCGTTCGGTGAGGCCTTCAAGGACCGGCTGGCCCCCGGCGAGGTGGTGACATGGACCAGCTCGGACGGCGTCGAGGTCGAGGGCATCCTGATCCGTCCCCGGAGCTACCAGGAAGGCCGACGCTACCCCCTCCTGGTGCAGATCCACGGCGGGCCATCGTGGCAGTGGGAGGACCGCGCGAACCTCAACTGGCATGACTGGGGACAGATGCTCGCATCACGCGGCTATGCCGTGCTCCTGCCGAATCCGCGGGGCTCCACCGGCTACGGCTCCGATTTCGAGAAGCTGCTGCAGGATGACGTTGGCGGAGGTGAATCACGCGATTTGGTGACCGGTGCCGAAGCAATGGTCGCGCGGGGCATCGCCGACCCCGACCGGCTCGCGATCGGCGGCTGGAGCTGGGGCGGCTATCTCACCGCCTGGACGATCACGCAGACGCCCATGTTCAAGGCCGCGATCATGGGTGCCGGTCTCGCCAATCTCATCTCCGATCACGGCGCCGGCGACATCCCGGAAGCGAACACTGCCTTTTATCCCGGTCACCCGTACACGCACTGGGATCTCTATGCCGAGCGCTCACCCCTCCGGGCGGTGACCAACGTCAAGACGCCGACGCTCATCCTGCATGGCGACAATGATGCCCGGGTCAGCCCGACGCAGGGACTCGAGTACTATCGTGCCCTGCAGGTGCTGGGTGTGCCGGTGCGGTTCGTCCGCTATCCGCGAGAGGGGCATGGCATCCAGGAACGGAATCACCAGCTTGATCTGATGCGCCGCGTCGTGGATTGGCTGGCGAAGTACGTCCCGGCCGACGCCGTCGTTTGAGCGGATGGCGAAAACGCCCCTGGTCACCCCGACCTCATCTCAAGATCATCAGCTCGAGTCAGCCTAAAGCCGTCCGCATCGTCGTTACAGGAAGAGACGGACAAACCATGACAACGCTCAATGCCGGACTGGTCGTGTCCCTTGCCGATCCCAGAGATGGCCTCCGGAGGATTCAGGAGGCCGAGCGCCTCGGCGTCCAGCGGGTCTGGTCGACCGTCGGCGGCGCCAACGTGGATGCCGTCTCCGTCTTCACTGCCGCGGCCGCGACCACCGATACCATCGGCTTTGGCACGTCGATCGTCCCCACCTATCCTCGTCATCCCGTCGTGCTCGCGTCCCAGGCGCTCGCCCTGGAGGGATTGGCGCCGGGACGGCTGCAGCTCGGTATCGGACCGAGTCACCGGCCGACGATCGAGGGCGGGTTCGGGATCCCAATGGGCAAGCCGCTCGCTCATTTGCGGGAATATCTGACGGTCCTGCGGTCCCTGCTCTGGACCGGGAAGGTTGACTTTCACGGCGAGTATTTCCGGATTGTGATCGACCTTCCTCCAACGCTGCAGCCGACCACGACACCGATTCCCATCTCGGCGCTGGGCGTCAACGCCTTCCGGCTGGCCGGGGAGATCGCCGATGGTGCGATCTCGTGGATCGCGCCCGTCCCCTACCTTGTCTCGACCGCGCTCCCGGCGCTTGCCGAGGGAGCGCAGCATGGCAACAGGGACATGCCGCCATTGATCGGTCATGTCCCCGTTGCGATTTCACGCGATCGAAGTGCCGTTCGCGACGCAGCCGCCCGGATGTTCGGAAGTTACGGGCGGCTGCCGTTCTACGCGCACATGTTCGATGCGGCCGGATTTCCGGTCGAGAACGGCAGGCTGTCCGCGGCGGCGATCGACGAGCTCGTCGTCTCCGGATCTCCGGATGAGGTCCGTGCTCGGCTGGAAACGATCCAGCGGGAGGGCATTGGGGAGCTGTTGATCTCGCATGTGCCGGTCGGGGATGCTGCAGCTGAGGAACGGGAGCTTTCCGGCATCATTGCCGCCTGACCGGCTCCGACGCAGCCGCGGTCCGCACCGGTCGGGATAACCCTTGTGGCCCGGAGCAGTGCCGGCCGGTTGTGCCCATTCGAGCATTCCCCCGCTCCTCCGCTCATGCTTGCCCGGAGTTGCCGGGGACGACCTGCTCTCCATCACCGGTCAGGTGCAGTACCCCAGGCATCGCCGCAGGGGCGTGTCGCGCTTCGCCCTGGGGTTGGCCCGCAAATCGCCCCAGCCACCCGGGCAGCCACCAGTTCCAGTGTCCCAGCAGCGAGACGGTGGCGGGCACCAGCAGCGCGCGGATGACCGTGGCGTCGAGCAGGATGCCAGCGGCAAGACCCGTCGCGAGGATCTTGACCGGAACCACTGGGGCCGACCCAAGTGACACGAAGGCGAGAAACAGGATCAGTGCCGCGCTCGTGACCAACCGTCCGGTGAATCCAATGCCGCGAACGATTGCGTCATCGGTCGAACCGGTCTTGTCGTATTCCTCCCGCATCCTCGCCAGGATGAAGACCTCGTAGTCCATCGAGAGTCCGAAGAGAAAGGCGAACACCGTCAGAGGGACAAACGGCGTGATCGACCCCGTGGCGCTGTAGTCCCAGACCAGTTCCGCGCCGTACCCCTCCTGCCAGACGAGGACAAGCACGCCATAGGCCGCACCGACGGAGAGTACATTGAGGATCACCGCCTTCAGGGGAAGCAGCAGTGAACGGAACGCCCGCACGAGCAGGACGAACGTGATCAGCGCGACGAGCCCGATCAGAAGCGGAAAGTTGCCGTAGGACGCGTCGATGAAATCCGCGTTCTGCGCCGCGAGGCCGCCGACCCGCACGGTACCGGGAAGGTCACCGGTGATTGCTTTTACTCGGCCCAGCGTTTCACG
>DASYVY010000537.1:0-2674 GCA_035936535.1 Thermomicrobiales bacterium
ATCATGTCCACGGCGTCATGAACGAGCAGTTCGGCGCCATGCTGACTGGCCCGATGACGCCGGAGGCCGGGTTGGACATGCTCGGCGCGAGTGAGGCGGACTCCGCCGTTCTGGCCGCTCCCGGTGCCCAGGACCGCATCATGCACATGCTGGCAATCGCATTTGCCCGGGGAACGACTGGCCTGGTGCAGGATATCGCCGGGTATACCTTGCAGCCGTGGGGATTCGAGCCAGAGGATGTCACGGCGAAGACGCTCCTGCTCTACGGTGCAAAGGACCCCGTCGCGGGGAGCCGGCACGCCACCTGGTGGAAGCGGCACCTTCCGGATGCCCGGGTCGAGATGGTTCCGAACGCCGGGCATTTGCTCGTGATCCCGATGTGGAAGCGCGTGCTCTCGCACCTGGCTCCGGGAACGGGCGTGGCGCACTGATAGCGGCTACCTTTCTGGCAGGCATGCGATGATAGGCTGCACAGCAACGGTCGCCGGGCGGCCATCACGCACGCGCCGCCCGGTGAAGATGCCGCAGACCGCAATGGGAGAAACAGGAATCGGTGGCAGACCACGGACACCAGCCAGGACCCGAAGCATCTGCGCCGGCAACGGTCACCGGGCCGCTGGCGGGGGTGAAGGTCGTCGATCTCACCCGCGTCATGACCGGTCCCTACGCGACGATGATGCTCGGCGATCTCGGCGCGGATGTGATCAAGATCGAGCAACCCGGCAAGGGTGACGACACCCGCCTCTGGGGGCCGCCCTTTGTCGATGGCGAGGCCTCCTACTTCCTGACCGTCAACCGCAACAAGCGCTCGATCGCGCTCGATCTCAAGTCACCAGGTGGGTGCGAGGTCCTGTGGCGGCTGATCGATGACGCCGACGTGCTGGTCGAGAACTTCTCGCCCGGCACGATGGACCGGCTCGGCTTCGGCTACGATGCCGTTCATGCCAGGAACCCGCACCTGATCTACGCCTCCATCTCCGGCTTCGGGCAGACCGGCCCCTCCCGCTCCCGCACCGCTTACGACCTGATCGTCCAGGGCATGAGCGGAATGATGAGCGTCACCGGCGAGGAGGGCGGGCAGCCGACCAAGCTCGGCGTCCCGATCGCCGATATCGCCGCCGGGATGTTCTGCGCCTTCGCCGTCGCTGGCGCCCTGTTCGGGCGGGAACGCGACCCTGAGCGGCAGGGTTCGTACATCGACACTTCCATGCTCGGCGGCCAGGTCGCGCTGCTCACCTACCAGGCGGGCATCCTCTTCACCACCGGGCAGGTGCCGAGCATGACCGGCAACCGCCACGCGATCATCACGCCATACGACACCTTTCGCACCGCCGACGGGTATGTGAATATCGCGGTCGGCAACGACACGATCTGGGCTCGATTCTGCACGGCCCTGGGTCTCGAAGCCGAGTGTGTCGATCCCCGCTTCGTCACCAATGCCCTCCGCTGCGAGCATCGCGCGGTCCTCTACGAGATCCTCCACGAGACCCTTGCCCGCTACTCGACCGATGAGCTCGTCCGGATGCTCGACCGTGCCGCCGTTCCCTGCGGCCCGATCCACGATCTCGGCGAGGTGTTCGCCGATCCCCAGATCGCTGACCAGCACCTTGTCCGATCCGTCCCGCATGCCACACTGGACACGGTGACCGTGACGGGCATGCCCTATCATCTCGCCGGGAAACCATTGGAGATCCGCCACGGACCGCCGATCCTCGGCGAGCATTCCGTCCAGATCCTGGAGGAAATCGGCTACACCGCCGGGCAGATCGACGCGTTCCTGGCCGAAGGGGCGATCGCGAGGGCCGATGCGCGATAACGCGGTGTCCTTTCCGATGCCACCCATGCCATCACTCGTCGATAAGCACCCCTGGGCGATGTCGTCGTGATCCGATCATCCCTTTTCCGGGCCGCTCCCGCGCGGCCATGAGCGAGCCGGAGCCACCAGCATGCACCCGCCCGACCCCACTGGCCCGACCAGCCTGACCGTCTTGGCGTACCGCAACCCCGTCGATCTCGGCTTCGACCCTGAATGTGTCGAGCGGGCCTGGATCTCGCTTGTCCGGGCCGCCGACGCTCACCAGTACGGCGGTGCCGTCGCTTTGATCATGCGCCAGGGTCAGGTCGTGCTGCACCGCGCGACCGGATGGGCGGTCCGCGAGCCGGAGGATCAGCGTTCTCCCATGGGCGCCGACGCGATCTTCGACTTGGCCTCGCTCACCAAGGTCGTGGCGACGACGCCCGCGATCCTCCATCTGGTGGCGACCGGGAAGATCACGCTCGATGGACCGGTCGGGGAGATCCTGCCGGAGTTCGGGACCGAGGGGGCCAAGGCGGACGTCACGATCCGGCGCCTGCTGACCCATTCCGCCGGACTCAGCGCCTGGCGTCCGGTGTTTCTCAAGGGAACCGGTCCCGATGCCTATCTCGCGGATTTTGCGGCGACGCAGCCGGAGCATCCGCCGGGCGGGCAGGTAATCTACAGCGATCCCGGTTTTATCACGCTCGGTGAGGTGGTCCGGCGCGTGTCCGGCGATCCGGTCTCCGTCTACGCCGAACGCGAGATCTTTCGGCCGCTGGGAATGGTCGATACGATGTTCACGCCACCACGGGCACTCCGCTCCCGGATCGTCGCGACGGAGACCGGCAATGGCTTCGAAGCGGGCAAGGAGCCGGA
>DASYVY010000538.1:0-3413 GCA_035936535.1 Thermomicrobiales bacterium
TCGTCGCGGTCGGCAGGCGAGATCGTGCGGGACATCGTGCGGGAGGCCGAGGACCTGCTGCGCGAGCGGCCACGGACACTCCTCGGCTGATCATTGGTGCACGCCCGGCCCAGCGGGTGAACCGGCACGCGGTACAAGTCACAGCTGCCGGACCGCGCTACCCCGCCGCCCTTCTGCGCGGGAACCACTGCAGTACCACTAGCCGTCCCAAAATCTACTGTTTCCGGGACACCGTGCGGACGGGTTTCCAGGATTGCTTCCGCCGCCCGTTGACGCCTCCATGAATCGCTCCCTGTATTTTGGCAGGATAGCGATCATCAACGCGCGGCATGGGGGGTGAAGCCCCCGCTCAGAAGTCGGCAATCGCCGAGACGGTTGCCCGTGCCCCGCGATCGATGAGCGACCTGCGGCAGGCAACGAACGCGTCGCGCAGGCGTGTGTTGGCCCCGAGATCGCCGAAGACGGGACGGTAGTCCAGGAAGGAGCCCGGTGCCGCATGCTCCGAGTGCATGGCCTCGATCAATTCCGGCGCCCGCCGGTCGTTGATCGGCGTCGGGTCGCCGTTCTCATCGCGTCCTTCCAGGAAGCGGCTCCATGCAGCCAGCACGAGCGTGCTGCGCCGGATCTCACCGCCGGTCTCCAGTTGCTGGCGCAGCACCGGCAGGAGGAACTTGGGGATGCGATCCGACCCATCCACGGCCAGGCGGGCGAGCGTATCGCCAATGGCCGTGCTGCTGAAGCGGTCGATCAGCTCGTGGCAGTAGGCGTCCAGGTCGATACCCGGCACCGGTTGCAGCGTCGGCATCGCCTCAAGGTGCATGTAGTTTAGGAGGTAACCGGTGAACAGGGGATCCCGGCACACCTCGTGGACCCACCGTTCGCCAGCCAGGATGCCGAGATAACTCATCGCCTGATGCGAGGCGTTGAGGAGCCTTAGCTTCATCAGCTCATACGGCTCGACGTCATCGACCATCTGGACGCCAACAAGCTCCAGGGGCGGCCGGCCGGTGGGGAAGGTGTCCTCAAGGACCCATTGCGCGAAGGATTCGGAGCGAACCGGCCAGAGATCCTCGATACCGTACTTGGCCAGCACGCTTGCGCGCGTCTCGTCCGTTGTCACTGGCGTGATGCGGTCAACCATCGAGTTGGGGAACGCCACATTCCGGTCGATCCATGCCGCGAGGTCGGGGTCTTTACGGTCGGCGAAGCCGAGGACCGCGGTCCGCGCGACGTGCCCGTTGCCTTGGATGTTATCGCAGGACATCACCGTGAAGGCTGGCGTGCCTGCCTCCCGACGCCGCGCCAGCCCGGAGGTGATGTACCCCAGGACGCTGGCCGGCGGATGTATGCCAGGTTCCAGATCGCCCAGCGTGAGCGGGTCGCGCGGGTCGAACTCGCCGGTGGCGTCGTCCACGCTGTAGCCGCCCTCGGTGATCGTTAGCGAGACGATGCGCGTGTCCGGGTCGGCGAGGCGATCCAGGACCGCGTTGGGGTCATCCGGCGCGTAGAGATACTCATGGATTGAGCCGATCACCCGAGCGACGGATGTGCCATCCGGGGAACTGGTGACCAGCGTGTACAAGTTGTCCTGGGCCCGGAGGGCGTCGCGCACGGCCCGATCGGCCTCGAGGAGGCCAACCCCGCAGATTGCCCAGTCGGTGAAACCACGCGCCAGGATGTCGTCGATGAACATCGCTTCGTGGGCACGATGGAAGGCGCCCACGCCGAAATGCACGATTCCGGCGGAAACGGCCCACCGGTCGTACCCGGGCGTGCCGACTGTGGGGGCGAGCCCGCTGAGGGTGGCTCTATTCAACAGTGCCATGTTCCGGCCTTTCGCCGATGGGTGAGGCGGTTCCGAGTGTGGATCCCGCAGGGCTTCCCAACTTCATCGTCAGGTGAACGAGAAGATCGGCGCGGCCGCGAGTGGCGTCGATCACCCCGGCGTTGCGCGTATCGACATCGCGTACCCATTGCCGTGCGTCCGCCGCGCTGTGCCCGAAGCCCTGCCGGCGCAGAACGAGTCGATTCGACCGCAGTTCCGGGTCGATGTCAAGGAACCACACCTCATCCAGAAGCGGCCGCACGGCCTGCCAGCCGGATCGGTCGAGCAAGAGATAGTTGCCTTCCGTCACCACCAGCGGCGTCTCATGGAAGACGGGGATCGCACTGCCAATCGATTCCTCGATGCCGCGGTTGAATACGGGGGCATAGATCGTCGGAGTGTGCTGCCGCCGAAGCCGCGTCAGCAACGCCACGTATCCATCCACATCGAAGGTGTCTGGAGCCCCTTTGCGGTCACGTCGCCCGAGCCGCGTCAGCTCCTGGTTCGCCAGGTGGAACCCATCCATCCCCACCAGCACGGCAGCGTCCCCGAGTGCATCCATCAGTGCCGCGCACAACGTGGACTTGCCGGCGCCGGGGGTGCCAGTGATGCCGAGAAGGTGACGTTGCCCGGGATGGATCAACGTGCGCGCACGCTCGACCAGTTGATCGAACGACAGCCTCCGGGGCTCGAGATTGGATCCTTGCGATGCCTGCAACGCCGCCACGTCTCCAATCAATCGCTCTCACCGCGCGGCATTTCTGGGCGATGACGATGCCCCCATCTGTCGAAGTCACTGCATGACTCCGGCGTTACCGCGCATTATATAGTGGCATGGCACAGGGGGCTTCATGTGAATGCCGCGGCGCATTGCGGACAGGGTACGTTGAATCCTGATCGCTTACCATCCCCGTCCATCCCGAATGGAGAAGACAGATATGACTGGTTTCAACGGTCGGACCATCCTCGTGACGGGCGCGAGCGGGGGAATCGGCGGCGCAACCGTGCGTCATCTCTCCGACGCCGGTGCTGACGTGATCGCCGCGGGCCGCGATGAGGATGCGTTGGCACGGCTCGCTGATGAGACGGGCGCGCGGACGCTTCCCTTCGAGTTGACCGATGAGGGACGCGTCCAGGGTGCTATCGAGGGGCTGGACTTGTATGGCGTTGTGAACTGCGGCGGTTGGGGCGGTGCCATCGAGACGCCGCAAGATGCCGACGTGGATGTCTTTGACAAGGTGATGGCGACCAACGCGCGCAGCGTCCTGCTCGTGACCAAGTATGCGTCGCGCGAGATGATCCGCCTGGGTAAGGGCGGGTCGATCGTCAACGTCTCCAGCCAGGCTTCGCTCGTGGGCCTTCCAGGCCACATCGCCTACGGTGCGTCAAAGGCTGCGGTCGACAACATCACGCGCGTGTCGGCACTGGAGCTTGGGCCGCACGGCATTCGCGTCAACAGCGTCAACCCAACGGTCGTCATGACACCAATGTCGGCCTGGTATTGGGGCCGACCGGAGATTGAGGGGCCGTTCCTGGAGCAGATGCCGCTGGGGCGCTGGGCCACCGAGGATGAGATCGCCGCCCCGAT